>CAYWHF010000369.1:0-3192 GCA_964457695.1 uncultured Methylocapsa sp. | reverse complement strand
ACATGCACTCGACCATTCAGAATGCCTCTTCCGAACGTCCCGCGCCTACCCTTGGCGCGCGCCTTGCAGATTTCAACGGCGTCGGCCCCGGCTTCGATCATCTCAGGATAGGCCTTTCGCTTGCGATCCTGCTCTGGCACAGCTTCAGCAACAGCTATGGCCTCGCCTACGCCGAGACGCTGCCGTCTTTTCCAGTGCCGCCGCTTCTCTCCGCTTTGTTGCCGATGTTCTTTGGGTTGAGCGGCTTTCTCGTGATCGGAAGCGCGCTTCGCACGCAGAACGTGAAAAAGTTCATTACGTTCCGGACGCTGAGAATTTTACCGGCCCTGTCCACCGAGATCACGCTGTCGGCGCTGATCCTTGGCCCCTTCTCACGACATTGTCGCTTTCCGATTATCTCACCGATCATCGATTCTGCGAATATTTCGGCTCGCTCGTGGGCCGCGTCAGATTCAGCCTTCCTGGCGTGTTCACGTACAATCCCACTCCCGACTTCGTCAACTTCGCCCTCTGGTCGGTTGCGCCCGAGATCCTGTGCTATGTGGCAATGACCGCCTTAATGGTCTCGGGGTACTACAAGAACAAAAGGGCCCTTCTTGCGATCACGCTTGCCTATGCGGCTGTCTGCATCGCCGCGGATTCGATTTTCCCGCCCGCCCAGGTCGCGGAAGTGTTGCCCGCCAAAAACCTGATACTTTCGTTCCTCGTTGGCGCGCTGTTTTTCGTCTTTCGAGACCGCATAGGTTACAGCCGCGCCGCAGCGGCATTGTCTTTTGTTGCCGCGACGCTTGCGATCTTCGCCGCACAGACCTATTCAGCGTCGCTATTAACCTATGCCGCCATACCAGCCTACATCTACGTCATCGCGGTTGTCGGGCTGACCAACTTGCCGAAGATCCCGTTTCTTAGCTCGGGTGACTACAGCTATGGCGTCTATATCTACGGCTACCCGATCCAGCAGACGATCGCTCATTTTTCAGCGAAACAGAATGCGTTGATCGACTTCGCGATCGCGCTTCCGATCACGCTCCTAGTTGCGTGCGCATCGTGGCATCGGGTCGAAAAGCCTTTTCTTTCCCTTCGCTCTCGCTTCAAGTCATCGACCGCCGGCGAGATCGCGCGTCCTGTAGCGTGGCTTATCTTTCTGGCTCTCTACGCGGTCGCGCTGTCCTACTGGACCGGGATATACCCTGTAAAAGACGTCGCCAAGTTCCTCCTGAGAGTGCTTGGGCTATATCACTAGGCCGGCAGCAGCACGTGAGGTCAAGCCCGGCGCGGGCATCCTCGTGTTTTGCGGGACCGGCTTTGCATGGCACAGGTCCAACCTGGAAGACTTCGCCGACTTCTATTGCACTCGGGTATCATGTTCCGATTAAAGCGCAAAACCTTATTCTACAAGCATGAAGACAGCGGCCGCCCTTCAATTAGGTAAGATAAAATCGATAGATTTTTTGGTCCGGTTGGAATCGGGTGGCGGTGGCGCCTCGATTGGCATGCCCAGCGCCGAAGGGCATCCTCGAGGCTTGCCCGAAGTAGAGGTCGGCGGGCGTCAGGCTGCCGATGTGACGTTACCGCCGGCTTTCATCAAGTTGTGGGTAGAGTCTGGCGGCTGCTGGCGTTATACGCGGATGGAGCCACGGCCCAAGGCGCGGAGTCCATTTCGGAGCGCAGCGCCTTGGCCCTGTGGTGGTGAGAATTGGCTGGCGAAGATCGCTGGCGCAAACCAGCCGATACTGGAATGCGGCCGATTCAGATTGTCATCGCAGCGCCAAACTCCAAAACGCCCGCTTCAAGAACGTGGTCCTGCGCGGCGCCGACCTCCGGTCAACTCAGCATGGAGGGCGCCACATTCGATGGGGACCTGGATGCCGATGCTCTGCAGGTCGGAGCCGCTGGCCTTATCATGGGAACGGAGAAAAAGGTGACCCGTTTCGAAAAAGTGAATCTGGTCATGGCCAATGTCCGCGGCAACCTCGAATTGGACGGCGCCAAAATCGATGGCGAGCTGGTGGCTCACTCGCTGAAGGTCGCAGGCAACCTATTCATGCGAGCCGCCGTCTTTGGTCAACCAGCCCTTATGCACTATGCCCATGTAGGCGCCAACCTCGACATCCGTGGGGCCACTTTGGCCACGCTCGATCTGTCGGGAGCGTCGATTAACGGCGAACTTAGTCTTGGCTGGAAAGATGCTGAACATGCAACCACCCTCTGGCTCACTGAGGACAACAAGCCCGGCGATTTGATTCTCCGCAACACCCGCGTTGCCAATCTGATGGACGCACAGAACGCCTGGCCGGAAAGGCGTCATCTCCATCTCGACGGATTCGCTTTCGCTTTCACCGGTCTCGGCCGCTTCCATGAACTCAAAAGGGCTAGCGATCGGCCGATCGATTGGTGGGATGATTGGTTGAGGCGCGACCCTGACTATAGTCCGTTCCCCTATCAGCAGCTCGCCGCCGCATTCGCCGCCTCTGGCGAGCGCGATAAAGCCGACGCCATCCGCTACCTCGGGCGCGTGCGGGAACGCGAAAAACTAGAGCCCTTGAGCCAGAGCTGGTTTTGGTCTTATCCCCTGCAATACGTCGTCGGCTTCGGCCTTTATCCCTTTAAAGTTCTCTATTGGGTGATCGGCATTTCGCTTTTCGGCGCTCTCTATTTGTGGAGGTGCGCAAAGGGGGCGCAGGGCAAGGGATTCGTCTGGTGCTACGGCGCCAGCCTCACCCGGCTGTTGCCGGGGATCGAGATCACCAAGGAATTTTCTGAGTTCTTTAAGGATCCAGAACGCGAACGCTTGACCGGCTGGCAAAGTTTCGTCTTTTCCGTGATTGCTGTCGTAGGCTGGGTGCTCAGCTTTATCCTGGTCGCCGCCGTGACTGGCCTTATTACGGGAAAACTGTGACTATCGATTCTCTATATGTGGCTTTGTGGCGCGCCTTTGTACTTGGCATCACCGCATCCGGGTGCGGATCAAATCTTCGACAACCGCGGGATCGGCCAGCGTCGAAATATCGCCGAGCGCCTCAAATTCCTTCTCGGCGATTTTGCGCAAGATGCGGCGCATGATCTTTCCGGAGCGGGTTTTCGGCAGGCCGGGGGCAAAGTGGATGATGTCGGGGCTGGCAATGGCGCCCATATCCCGGGTTACCCAGGCAAAGATAGCCGCGCGCAAATCTTCACTCTGCCCCACGCCTC
>CAYWHF010000368.1:0-3206 GCA_964457695.1 uncultured Methylocapsa sp. | reverse complement strand
AACATTCCCGCGCCCAGGTCTCGCTTCACGTGAAACATTTTTAGATTGATTCTAAACTTGTATTCATTGGCGACAAGTATGATTCTTGCCTAGAGGCGCATTGCGTTCGGCCGGTCCGGCAATCCCTCCGGAGGATCAAAAATGAGGACTGCTGGTGTTGCCTACCGCTAAGATCACCGGTCATCAATATACGGGCTCTCCCAACCCAGCTATCGCGCGGGCGAAACCGCGCGCCTCGAAGGATTCAAGGTCGTGCACACCCTCGCCGACCCCGATGAAATGAATCGGAAGCTCGAATTTTTCCGCGATCGCAACCAAAATGCCGCCGCGCGCGGTACCATCGAGCTTGGTCATCACGAGGCCCGTCACGCCCGCGACCCGCTCGAAAATCTCGACCTGGCTCAGCGCATTCTGGCCGACCGTTGCGTCGAGGACAAGCAGCACGGCATGCGGCGCGTCTTCGTCGACCTTTCGCATGACGCGAATGATTTTGTCGAGTTCGGCCATGAGCTCGGCCCGGTTCTGCAGTCGCCCAGCGGTGTCCATCAGCACCACGCTCGAGCCTCTCTCTTGCGCCTCTTTGATCGCATCGAAGGCGAGCGCCGAGGCATCCGAGCCTTGCTCGCGCTCAATGACCGGGCAGGCGAGGCGCTCGCCCCAAATCCGCAATTGCTCGATCGCGGCAGCACGAAACGTATCGCCGGCGGCAAGCAGCACTTTGTGACCCTTGCCCTTTAATTGCGCCGCGAGCTTCCCGATGGTCGTCGTCTTGCCCGAGCCGTTCACGCCGACAACGAGAATCACAAAGGGTTTTTGGTGCGGATCAATCTCAAGCGGCAAGGCGTAGGGCGTCAGCACGCGCTCGACTTCCGCCGCAAGAATCTCCTTGACCTCGTCGACGCCAATATCTTTATCGTAGCGGTCTTCGCCAATTGCGTGCGCGATCCGCGCAGAGATTGCGACCCCGAGATCGGCGCGGATCAGCACGTCCTCCAATTCCTCAAGCATCGCGGCATCGAGCTTGCGCTTGGTGAAGATTGCGGCCAGCCCCTCGCCGATCGAGCTTGACGAGCGCGACAGGCCCGCGCGCAGCCGCGCCCACCAGTTTCGTTTCTGCTCTCGTACCTCCGGGGCCTCAGAGGTGTCTTCGTCATGTTCTGAGTCCAAGGCCAGGGCTTCGTCCGGAAACGCAAAGTCCGGTTCCGGCTCGCCGGCAGCCTCCAAAATACCAGGCTCGGCCTGCCCGGCCCCGGCCGGCAGCTCTCCGCGGCCAAACAGCCGTCTGAACAGGCCGCGTTTTGGCCTGCCGCCGGTGTCATCGGTGTCGTTATCTTCGCTCACCACAAGAAGATCCCAATTTGATTGCGCGCTCGCCTTTGCCCAAACCCGCGCGGGGCACTGGTCGTTCGATCTATATACGAGTTGCGGGCGCGAGGGGCAGACTTTTGGCGCCCTCACCTCACGAAGCGGCGGCGACCGCGCCGGGCGTGACCGTCAGCATCAGCGCCTCGCCTTCGATTGCCCCAAAAATCGTCCGGTCCGCGCCGGAGAGCCAGATCTGGCCGCGAAGCGCTCTAAGCGCGTCAAACAGCGCGTCACGCCGCAGAGGATCGAAATGCGCCGCGATTTCGTCGAGGAGAAGGAGCGGCGCCAATCCGCTCACTGCGGAAACAAGCCTTGCATGGGCCAAAACCAATCCGGCAAGGAGCGCCTTTTGCTCGCCCGTCGATGCCTGCGCCGCCAAAATTTGCTTTGGCCCATGGCGCACGCAAAGATCGGCGGTCTGCGGACCGATCAGCGTGCGTCCTGCCTGCGCATCGCGATTCCTGTTTTGCTGCAACATGCCGCGATACATATCTTCGGCCTCAACCGCGGGGTGTGCGCCAATGAGGCGTTCGACGACGCCCTCCAAGGCGAGGTCTGCCCAGGGAAAGGCCGAAGCTTTGTCCCGCGTCTCAGCGATTAGGGCCGAAAGTTTTGAGACCGTTTCGGTCCTTGCGGCGGCAATCGCGACGGCGAGCTCGGCGGCTTCCCTTTCGATGGCATCGAGCCAGCGCCGGTCGGCGGCGGGGCCATCCTCTAGCAGCCGGTAGCGGCTGCGCAACGCCCGCTCAAAGGCATTTACGCGCGCACCATGGCTTGTGTCGATTGCCAGCACCAGCCGGTCCAAAAACCGCCGCCGGTCCCCCGCGGGCCCGGAAAAAAGCCCATCCATCGCAGGAGTCAGCCACACGACGCGCAGATGATCAGAAAAGGCGCGGATGGATGCCACGGGCTCGCGGTCGATTCTGTATTTGCGTTGCAGCGGCAGATCCTTTTGCGGCTCGATCCCGGTGCCGAGCTGCACTACGCCTTTCGATGTTTCGATTTCGGCCGACACGGCAAATCCGCCGCCGCCGCCGATGCGGGCACATTCGGAGAGTTCCGCGCGGCGCAGGCCGCGCCCAGGCGAAAAGAGCGACAAGGCTTCGAGCAGATTGGTTTTGCCCGCGCCATTCTCGCCGAAGAGCACAACACGGCGCGCGTCAATAGAAAGATCGAGGCGCGCATAAGAGCGGAAATCGGCAAGCATCAGCCGCCGCACCAAAACTTCGGCCGAAGCTTGCGCGGACAAACGCGGCGCTGTTACTTTATCAGACGATTCGCTCCTGGCCAAAAAAGCTCCTGATGCGGAACGAGTATCGGTCCTCTGTTGAATTTGTTATGGCGTGGTCCGCATACTTGCACTCAGGTCTTCAAGCCTTCGAATTAAGCGGGAAAGGCTCTCCGACCGTTCACGAGCGCGAGCGGGGCTCCATAAATTATTGACATAATTGCATAGCCGTTGATTGTATCCGATGCCCTGAGATGCAATTGAGCCACGTTCGGGCAGCAAATCTCTTCTTACTTCTCTTGGGGCGTTTCGAGCTAAGTTTAACAAAAACTCTTTTGGATCGGGAACGATATCGGGATTGCGCGGCAGCTTCGCGTGCTGTCCGAGCAGGGGTTTGGGAATTTCGCCGGTAAGCGGGAAACGGGGGAGCGTGTTGCCGAAGGGCTGCACGGCGAACAGGTCGCGATACGTGACGCCGCCGGGGCGTGCGCCGATATCGGCCCGCACGCCGCCGCCGTTCATGAACGCGACGACGGCGCCTCCACGCTCGGGCGCACGGGTCGCGGCCAGCTGCGCGTCGGCGATGACGTCGCCGAGCGGCGATTCACCCGCG
>CAYWHF010000367.1:0-3208 GCA_964457695.1 uncultured Methylocapsa sp. | reverse complement strand
TGACTAAGATAATAGATAATAGCTAATTCAAATATCGTATTACCGCTACTTTTTTAAGTTTGATCCAAGTATAGAAATTCTATCAATAATTTACTATTAACTCTTATTATTCAAGGCAAGCAATCTGGTTGACTATTTCTTAAGAAATAACTAAGTCTATTTTGGGTCCAGGCTCCTCGGGGCCGTTGGGGCTCTCCGGCACATTGATGGGCGCGGGCAACCGCGCCGTAATCATTTTCAAAGGAGGAAATTATGAAGCGAAAAGTTAGTCAGTTGCTCACTATTAATTTGCTCGTCTTGACGGCTGCGGCGGCTATCGTCGCCTCGTCCGCCGGCGGCGCCTCCGCAGGAAAGTGCGGGCTGCGGACATGCGGTCCGCCGCCGTCGCCGGGGCCTAGTTGCGGGGTGGTGGGGAAGCCTGCTTGCCCTCCGCCGCCGCCCGGTTCCTGCCAGCCGTCGAGTTCGTTGACCGTGCTGGTCAAGGCGACCAATGTGATCGCCTACGTCCCGAAAGGCCGCTGGAGCAACGGCGGGACGACCGGCGTCGGCGCCCTCAATATCGAGGGCACCAGCATCACCAACACTCTTGTCGCAACCCCGAAAATCGTGAATTCCTGCGCCTCGAACCCTTTGACGGGTGTGACGGTCTGCACCGCGGATAACACCGACGTTTACCTGCTCACGGGCACGACGCTCAACTCCACGCTCACGAGCGGCGGGTCCGGGACAATCTCTTTCTCAGGCGGTTCTTGCACCAATTGCGGCGTTGCCATGGACGCGGCGCATAATAAGGCGGTGATCGGGCTCAGCATCGCCGGCGCGAAGGGATTCCAGTTTCTGAATCTCGCGACGACGCCGACGCCGACCTTCGAGCCGGCGTTCTCATCGCCATCACTAAACATTTCCGAAGATCCGCTAATCGATCCGAGCCGCAATCTGCTGTTATCGGCCTCCGAGAGCAATAAATACGAGATCGTGAACGTCGCAACCTCCACGTCGCCCAAGTTTTTTGAAAATCCGATTGTAGGTACTGGTTTTGGGGAAGCGGATTCCTCGGGCGAGGATTGCTTCACGGGGATCGCGCTGGCGCCGGGCGAATTTTCCAGCCCATCCCATGTGTTCATCGCCGATTTGACTCAGGCGACGTTCACGCCGGGCTCGCCTGCCGGCACGTGGACGGCACCTTCGCAGGTTCAGACTCTGACGGAGTCGGTCCTGTCTGCGGGAGCAAGCGGCATCGCGGTGGCGCAGGGCACACATATCGGAATAGTGACCGGCGAGTTTGGCGGCAATGCCATCACCGCGATTCAGCTTCCCGCGACGTCGGGTAGCGGAACTCCCGCGATTACCGACTGGGTGACGTGCGCGATCGGCGGCTTCTCGAATGGCTTTGATCCGCACACTGTCACCGCCTATCAGAGTCCGAACGGCTTCAAGGATGCGATCGCGGTGCTAGCCAATGGAGGCGCGTCCCAAGTGGCGGTGGTCGACCTCACCCTAATGCTCAATACAGCGATGGTGCCGCGCACCGCAGGTGGACACGCGTGCTCGGCGGGTGTCCTCCCGGCGACGGTCGCTACTTTGCTCACCGTGCCGTGAACTGAAGGGGCCCAAGCGTGAAGGCGGGCTCCAGGCCTCGCCTTCACCACGACCCTCGCGGTCCTTGATGCGCTCTTGGCGCGCTTGAGGCGCGTTCAACAAAGCGGATCGGCCACGACGACGTCAGCCGTGGCCGGAGTTAACCCCGTCATTCGTTTCCCGATGCCGGTGCCAAGCGGCGGGATCTGCGGCGTCATTATGGGCGGGACGTCGGGCAATTCGGTGGCCGGCAGTTATCAGTCCGAGGTGAATGGTGGCGGAAATTCGGCCGTGTTCCTCGTGACTGGCACGGCGATCACCGCGCCGCCACCGTCGGCCCCCCCCCCGCCACCGAGAACGTGCCGGCGGGGTGGATTGAGGAGCTGCCCACGAACACCGGTTTCAGGGTTTGCGCTCCGGCTCCGGTCGTAGCCAATTATTTAGCCGGAGAGTAAGGTAAACGCAGCCTAGGCCCCGCGAGCGCATCGGGCTGTTTGGAAATGGCCGGCACGGGCAACCGGCTGCGATAGCCATTTTTGTAGGAACTAAGTCGGCCTCGGCGGCTGACCCGGGTGCGCCGCAAGGAAGCCGCTTCCCTGAATCGCATTAGCATTGCATTAGGCTCTAGCCGTTGCTTCAAAGCCGCCGCGGAGTTCGCCTTTAAGCGCTATCAACGCGGCTGGCCGCACAGCGGCGACCTCAATTTTTAACAACATCCTCAGCCTGTCCGTTTCCCCGTTGGGCCCGCAGGGTCCGCAAGGCCTGCAAAATCTCCGTCCGTGTTTTCTCCGACGATCTCTGCCAAAGTTTCTGATACGATTCGATGATTTTGCCTTCGGCTATTACATTCCGCGTCGTTTTGTCGAACGGCAGCGGCGATCCGGCCGTTTTCAAAGCGCGAAACTGACGGGCAACGTCGGTAGCTTCCGCAAGAAGGGCGGGCATGGCGGGCGCATTGCCGAGCGGGGGCAGAGCCAGGGCAACGGTCTGGTTATTTTTTTCGACCGTTACATTCCGCGCCTCAATCAAACGCAAAAACCACCCCGAAATCGTTTCGCCTACGCGGAGACGAACCAGACTTTTTGTGGTTTGGTGCTGAATAAGCGCAATATTTTGCGGCTCGCAAATCACCGTTCCGACGAGCGTGAGCGGCGGCTTCTCGGGTTCGGCCGGAGGCAGTGGCGGTTCTTCGACAATTGGCTGAGCAGCGACCGGGGGCGCGGGCGGTCGCCGGGACGCCGTAAAGAGAGGCCTTTCCCGCGTGACGGCGAGTTCGTCCAAGGGAATCCCCCACAGCGGATTGCCGCCCGGCCGGGGCTGTCGCGTACCCGGCTTTTTGAGAGCACCAGTGTGTTGCTCTGTGCCCGGGCCGGCCTGATCCGTGTCGTTTTCCCGGAGGCTCACGCCGGTTGCCGCCTGCGCAACGCCGTTCAAGGAAAAACAACCCATGGCGACGATCAGGCAAGCCAAACGCCCAATCATTTGCTTACCTGCCATCGCCCGGACACCTCGACTAACCTATGCATCCGCTGAGCTTTCGTCACGGCCCCACTCCGCCAGCCGATCGCGGCAATTAAGCCCCGATACTTCGGCGAAGGGGCCGTGGTCGGTGCGCCACGTCACAATTCGC
>CAYWHF010000366.1:2848-3230 GCA_964457695.1 uncultured Methylocapsa sp. | reverse complement strand
TGCCTTGCCAGAAAACCTTTGTTCAATGCGGTACCGGTTCGCAGATTTAGCGAGCGCGGATTCGGCTGTAAATCTTGGCATACTCATTTCAACCTCCTGTTCTCTTGATTTCACGGTTATAATAAAGGGACGGCTTGGTTACGAGAAACGGAAATTCACTGGTTATTTCGATCGAAAGGCTTTCGATGTCAAGACTGAGTATATCGGCGGTATTTTAGAGGCATCACAGGACTGGCTGTCCTCGCGAACCAAGCGAAGCAATCCAGGGGTGCGTTGCGGCCCTTGGGTTGCTTTTCCGTCGCGCTCCTCGCAAAGACGAGTCAATTTTTAATTCCCCTGGTATAAGGCCGAAGGCATCCGTTAAAACAAAAGCAGCCCTGGG
>CAYWHF010000366.1:0-2838 GCA_964457695.1 uncultured Methylocapsa sp. | reverse complement strand
AAACTAGAAAGCCTCAAACCAATCAAATGTTTCCCGTTAATTCAGCTAAATCGCTCCATTCAGCGAATCGCCCTGCTCATTTTACATCTCCTTTTGTTTGGGCGGTAAATCCGGGTAACGTCATGGCTTTTCTCCTTTCACTTTAGTGCGGCGGCATCTTTTGTGTCAAAAGCAGCACTGGTTTGGATGCCCGCCACCGGCAAGACACCAACAACATTCGAGGCACCCGTCATCGCAACCATTGTCATCGCAGCACCATTTGGCGCAGCTGCGGCGGCTCACCGCCGGCTCAATCCGGCCTGTCATTTCCGTGCCGCCCGCGCTTAGCCGGTATTTGTTTTCTGTCTTGTAGACAGAACTCTCGGCGGTAAATCCTGGGAAGGTCATAGCACTCATTTCAAATCTCCTTTCGGTTGGTTGTTGTCGCCGGTCGTAACCGGGCGACAGCTTATTCACCGAGAACGGGAACGCCACCGGTCAACCCGGTGCGACGAAAGACTTCCCGGTGAAATCGGTCGTGCGGCTGTGGATGCTTTGCTGGTGCGGCTCGATACCCTTGTAGAGCGCCGACTCAGCGGTGAATCCCGGCATTTTCATAATCAAACTCCCCTCAGTTGGTATGGGTTCAGCGGTCGTAGTAAGGCGACAGCTTCGTCACCAGGAACGGAAATTCCTCGGTCACATCCACCCGCACAAAAAACTTCTCGGTGTAATCTGTATTGCGGTTGGTGAATGCGAAGATGACCTCGACGATGTTGCGGGGGCCGCTTAAGGGCGAGGGGCGCGTTTCGACTCCCGTCAGCGAGAAGTCTCGCGCGAATTCGTCCGCCGCCCTGGCGTAAATCGCCGGATAGCGCACAGAGAGATAATTTAGGGCGCGCTGCTCGCCGGTGGCCCCGGCATTGTCGGTCATCTGCATGATTCTATCAAACAGCTCACAGGCCGCCGCTCCAAACTCCGGGGCTGCTATACTTTCCGGCCGCGGGATCGCTTCGATCAACGCCTGGCGCGAAAAAGTGTAGATCTGATCGAAGATCACGATCGGCACCATCAGCCCGTTGCAATAGTCCGGCGGGGCAATGGGGCCGCGAACGCCGATGACCGTGCTGATCCACGGGCAGTCGTGCGGTTCAATCGCGCAAATGAGAAGATCGAGATCTGCCGGATCACGCGCCTGGAGAATATAGGTTTCGAGGCCTTGAATGGTCATCACCCAGCACATTTGGCGCGCGAGATAGCGGTTTTCGGGCCGCGACAAGACCTGATGAAAGGCCTGTTGATCCGTCCTGCACGCGGTATCCGCCCGGCCGGTTGCTTGCGCCATCTCCTTTTCGACAGAGGGGCGCGGAAAGCGCGCCTCGATCTGGCCCAAGGCATAGACAAAGGACGGTGCTCCGGACGCCGCCCCGCTCGCGCAGGCCGGACACGGCGCCGAGGGCCCCGGCGCGGCACCGTATTGGGAAGGTATGACTTCATGTGCTGGCGCCTCGGGCGCGGCGCCAATGGCTGTTGCTTGCGTATTCATTTCAATCTGTTCCATGCGTTCTTCCTCCATAATCATGGTTGTCATCGGCGCTATTTCGTTCGCCTTCCGGAAAAATGAACAAACCGGTTGAGCGTGGCCGCGCGCCGCTCGCAGCCGCCGCAGGATTTGATGCCAACGGCATAGGTCATGCGTTTGACGACGTCGCCGAGACCCACGTCCTCATCGCTGACGAATCCGGGAAGGCGCACGGTATGAGGGCGCGGGCGGGTCTCTGGCGCTCCCGGTTCTTGGCCGCTACTCATTGGCAGTCTCCTTCTTTTTTTGCGGTCAGCGGCGCTTTGCGCGGCGTCCAGGCCGTTTCCTCGGCCGGGGCCTTTCGCCAGCCGCGCAAAATACTCGGAAGATTAAAAACCATCTGCCCCAGGGCGTAGCCAACCGCCATGATCCAAACGCACGCGGCTATTTTCAAAGCCGTTTGCAGAAGGGTATCGCCCAGAAAAACGGACACGGCAAAAATAACCGGGATCGCCAGACCCCTCCCAGCAATGAACAACAAAACCTTGAAAAACTGTCCAAGGAGCCAGCCAGTCAACAAAGACGCAATCGCGAGCACGATCATCGCGCTGATCCCCGCAATTCCCCGGCGCTCAGTAGCGTCTGATAGGCGCCCCAAGCATCGAGCAGGGGCGGAACCACACTGCTCCGCCGGCGGGCAGTCGCCCCGTTGACTGCAAGCTTTATTGCCCCGGCGGGGATACCGGGAAATTCCGACCACAGAAGCGCGATGGCGCCCGTCACAAACGGCGCGGCGGCGCTGGTTCCGCCCGAGGTGAGCGGCTTGCCGTCCGTGCCAAGGCTCCCAATGCGATCGCCAGGCGCGCCAAGCCCCCGGCGTCCGATAGAGCCGCCCAGATTGGACTGGCCAAGCGGCCTGCCCGCAAAATCGTAAGCGGCAACCGGGATCACCCAGGGATGGCTGGTGATGGCGGTGCCGCCGAGCGCTCCCTGATTGCCGGCCGCCGCCACCACGATCACCCCGCGCTTTGCTGCCTCGTCGAGGGCTTCTTCGAGGTCCCGCTCGGCCTTGGAGGAGGGCTGCGCCATGGCGGCGCTGATGTTGAGCACATGCGCGCCAGCGCGAATGCAATCGAAGACGGCTTTGGCCAGCTCCTCTGGTTTGGCGCTTGGCATATCGCCGTTTGCGGGGGTGCTTTCAGAGAAGATGGGACGGACGAGAAGTGTGCAGCCTGGGCAAATCGCGGGCGACTGGGCACCCCGCCTCGCCGATAGGATGCCAGCCACGTAAGTGCCATGCTGGCAGGCGGCACTATCGCTCCGCGTACATGCGCTGC
>CAYWHF010000365.1:0-3234 GCA_964457695.1 uncultured Methylocapsa sp. | reverse complement strand
GCCTGCGCAATCACCAGTCCGCCAAAGACGCGCTGCCAGCCGACCTGCGGGCTCAGCCCGCGAAATATGTTCTCCTCGATCCGTTCGAGATCGAGAATTTGCAAGAGCTTCGCAACGGCTTCAGACATGGCGTGTATTACTCACTTTTCGCCTCTGTTTTTGAGGTGCGGGCGCTGCAAACAAGCCCTTGCGACACGCGGTGTCGGGCTGCGGCAAGTTGCGCGGCAGTTTCCCGTGTCAAAATAGCTCGGGATCAAAGGCGACGGATTCGCCGCGCATCGGTGCATAGCCCTCAAGCCGCTCAAAGAATCGGCGGTCTTCCGGAGCTCCGCGCAGTTTGAGGTGAGATGCGAACTTGGCCGCCCCGTGGACTATCCCTCGAGAGGACGCGCTTCTTCCGGCAACATGATCGGAATTCCGTCCCGGATGGGGTAGGCGAGCTTGGCCGCCCGGGAGATCAGCTCTTGGTTCTTTGGATCATACTCTAACGTGGTCTTTGTCCGCGGACATACCAAGATTTCAAGCAGCCTCGGGTCGATCCGGGAAGGCTCCGGGTTTTGGCTGCTGCCTAATTCTTTGTCCTTACTTGCCATCGACCGATTCCTCCTCAGGTTGGCAATGAATATCTGCTGGCTTGCTCAATGCAAGGGCGTCGACGCGTTTCTGCCGCGTGCGAGTTCCATTTCGGTGATTGCCACGAGAACATCGGCCCGGCCTTTCAGGTCTTGGGCTTCGAGTAGCGCCTGCTTTTCCTTTGGGCTGCACGGGCTCATCATGGACAAAGCATTGACGAGCACCTCGTTCGGAGCGCTGTTGATACTATTCCAATCGATCTGGAGGTGGTTGGTTTCGGCATAATCGCGAAGCGTACGCAAGATGCCGGCCCGGTCAACTTGATCCTCACCCGCGCGCGGGCGGAAATCGATAAGAAACGGGCCAAAATCGGCACGGCATTGGCGATAGGGCGTGATTGCGGCGATTTCTTCAGAGAGCTTGAACCTTGCAATGCCAGTCAGCGTGACCAGGTAGCGACCGTCGCCCGTTTCGGCAAACTGGGTGATGCGTCCCGCGCAGCCGGTCGAACAAAGCGCTGGTGCGGCGGTTTCCGCACGGCCCTCTGGATCGGGCTGGATCATCCCGATAATGCGCGCGCTCCTCAACGCGTCGTCAATCATCGCGATATACCGCGGTTCAAAGATATTGAGAGGCAATTCGCCGCGCGGGAGCAGCAAAACTCCCGCCAGAGGAAAAACCGGAAACACCGTCGGCAGTTCATCCGGGCCGCCGATGGCGTGGTTGATGCTCATTTTACAGTCCTAACCCGATACCTGCAGCGCTGTCCAGCGAGGCTATGCGCATCGTGCCGTTGCAGCACATCGCGACGATTTTCCCGAAGCTTTAAGACTGCACGATGTCCTGTTGCTAACTTTTAGGGCAAATGCATAAAATTTGTGCATTTCTGCGCCTTTTCCCGGGCTTAAGCCACGCCCAATTCCTTGACAGTGTGCAAATTGCGATCTTTGCGCGGAATATGGAATTTTCACCAACGCCTGGCGTTCGCGGCTAAACTCCTGCGATTGAAACTATTTTAGCTGTGCGGTTAGAACGGGCGCAAGAGACATTGGTGTAGCATCCCATGCGATTATTGTCACAATTGGGCGAAGTATGTATTTCAGAAAGATAGCTTTGCCGTTTCGGGAGCTGGTCCCCGCAGGGATAGGCAAGAGCCGGTCCTCTGGCGCGAGCGCCTGGCCGCCTCCCACTCCGCCGAATCGCAAATCTTCGCACCGTGCTTTCAAGCTTGCCATTGCCGCGGTAATTCTTGGGGCTGGCATTGCCGCAATGTTTTCGACCCACGGCAAAATCATCAGCAACAATGCCGTGATTGCGACAAATCTCGTTTCCTTGCGCACACCCATCGACGGAACGGTTGCGGGACTTCCCGATCGCGCGGGGGCGATGGTGGCCAAAGGCGCGCTGATCGCACATATCGAAAACCCCCGCGTCAACGACGAGCACCTCGCGGATTTGCGCGCGCATCAAACCCGCGTCGAGGCGGACCTTAACGCGGCCAAGGGTAACCGCGCCGATCTCCTAAATCTCCAGAGCGACCTCCTCCGGCGGGACGAAATTCACACCAAAGTGAACAGCGAACGCCTGGCCAGTCTCGTGGACGAAGCGGATAAGACGATGGCCGCGCTCAAGGCCAAGGAAGCCCAAGCGCAGCATGATGTCGACCGCCGCGTCCCGCTTGCGGCCTCGGGGATCGTTTCCAGCAACGAGATGCATCGCCTGCGCTCGTTGCTTGAAGTCGCCCAGCAGGACGTCGCAGCCCAGAACGCGAGGCTCGCCGCGCTGCGCACCGAGGCCGAGGCAGCAAAACAAGGCGTCCTCGCAGGCACCACAGGCGGAACGGACAAATCCTATTCCGCGCAACGCGCGGATCAGATCGCAATGGAAATTTCCAGCCTGGACAAGGCGATCGCGGCTTTGACCGCCGAAGCGGGAGAAACTCAATCGCGTCTTGACGCCGAAGAGCGGCGAATCGCGCTTCTACGCTCAGCGAATATTCTGGCCCCATCTCCCGGGATGATCTGGAAGCTCGGCGCCGCCAATGGCGAGCGCCTGGGAACCGGCGACATGGTCGCCGAAATCGTCGATTGCAACGCGCCGTTTCTCCTCGCCGCCATTCCGCAAGACAGGTTTCCGGATGTCGAAGCCGGCGGAACCGCGCAATTTCGTTTGTCCGGCGAAAGGACGGAACGAAAGGGCACGGTCGTTTCGGTCACGGGTCATGGCGAGCTGACGCAAGGACAGCATTACGCCGTTATGCCGCTCGACGAGCCGTTGACGGTCATCGTGACCATTGCCCTTCCGCAGACAAAAGGCGGCCCTGACGGAAACAATGCCCAAGATTGCCTGATCGGGCGGTCCGCCCGCGTGCTCTTGCCGGCGACCGGCGGCGGCTTCATCGATCAAGTTTTGCGCCGCGTGTTTTAGCCGGTTTGCCAAGCATAACTTCGAAGACCCAGATGAACGACCTAAGCACCTTTGGCCCGCTGCTCTTCTCAGCCGGTCTCATGTTCGTCATGTTCGCAACCTTTGGGCGCGACTCGCAAGCCTGCCGCGCGATCGCCGCGGCGCTCTGCATCTTTCTTGGCCTTCGATACCTGTTGTGGCACGCAACTTTGGGAATGACGAAAGGCCTGACCTTGCCGAAACGGATTTGGGCTT
>CAYWHF010000364.1:0-3237 GCA_964457695.1 uncultured Methylocapsa sp. | reverse complement strand
CGCCTTCGACGTTCTGGAAGCCAAACATCCCGGGTTACATGCCGCGGTGGAGGTCATCCATCGACATGGTGTGGGTGTGATACCAGCGTGTGCCGGCGGGAGTTGGAGTGAATTGGTAGCTCTGGCTGCCGTGCGGGGGCACCACGGGCGTTCCTTCCTCCTCCGCTCCGTCCACTTCAGAAGGGATCAGGAGGCCGTGAAAGTGGAGGTACTCGGGAACGTCGGTATCGTTGACGACCTTTACGGTCACCGGCTTGCCCTCTTTCATCCGCAGCAGTGGTCCGGGCGAAGTGCCGTTATAGCCGAAGGTGCTGATGACCCGGTTGGACGCCAGTTCCACCGTTACGGAAGCGATCCGAAAGCTGTGGCGCGCGGAAGAGGAATTTCCCAGGGTGGGCACGTGGGTGGCCACCGGTGTGTCAATAAAAGGGGCGGGGATGTTCATGTCGAAGCCTTGCCCGCGCCGGTAACCGTTCGCCAAGCCGCAATGAGAAAACGCCTTCTCTCCGGCAGAACGGCCTATCACAAAGCGGTGCATCTGGGCGATGGCGCGATCCGCAAATTTTCGCTATCGCTTGAAAAACCGCCGCGCTGACGGGTTTTGGGCTGTGGGTGGAGTAGGCACAATGAACGAGGCAAGGTCTGCAACGATTGAAACCTTCGACATTCTGCGCCTATTGAACTCCCTTCCCCACCGCTATCCATTCTTGATGGTCGACCGCGTGATCGAGGTGCGCGGCGACGAATCTGGCATTGGCATCAAGAATGTCAGCGTCAATGAGCCCCAATTCCAAGGGCATTTTCCGGAACGCCCGGTCATGCCCGGGGTTTTGCTCATCGAGGGCATGGCGCAGACCGCATGCGTTTTGTGCGTGAACGCGCATTGCCCCGGCAAGAAGCCGCCGCTCGTTTATTTCACGAGCATCGAAAAGGCCAAATTCCGCAAGCCGGTGATGCCGGGCGACAGGGTCGAATTTCATATGCAAAAGACCAACAGGCGCCGCAATATGTGGTGGTACAGAGGCCGCGCCCTGGTCGATGGGGCGCTGGTGTGCGAGGCGGAGATCGCCGCCATGCTGGCCGAAGATGATAAATAGTTCCCTGCGAAGAATCGCACGCCCCCGCGTAAATCCAAGCCAATCAAGAAACGAGGACATCCCCGCACCCAGGTCTCGTTTCGTGAAGCATTTTGGTATGGTCGAGGCCGGAAATCTTACAAGACCGCATACGTCCTGTGGCTTGAGGCGTGTGGGGTCGCGCCGAAATTTGGTCTATTTAGGCAATGGGCTGGCGCGGTTATGCCTGCCGTCACCTCCCCCAGCTCTTGACGACAATCTGCTGCAGATGCATCTCGCTCAGGATTAATAGCCCGCCGCAAATCCGCTGTTTCAAGCGGAGCTCATTGCTTGTCTCGGCTCATGCAGCGCATTAAGGTCCTTACGCCTTAGGGCCGCCACCTGCCTTCGCTTTGCACTTTCTTGATCGACTCACTGGAGCCCTGCGTGGGTGCCGAATTTCGCTCGTTTTTGCTGCAGCATGTTCGGGGCCTTCAAAACGTTCCCGCCGCACGCCGGTGAAAAACACAACCGTGCCGGGATTGACAGGAGCGGCCCTTAAGCGAGCGCGGCGTCTGGCTGGCTTGAAAGCAATGAGTTCGCCCATTGGCTCTTTCTCCAAATTGTAATTGCTCGCACCTCCGCAGAGAGCGTGATTCTTCACCTGTGACAAATCGTATTGTGCTGCCCTTGATAAAGCTTCTGAGGAAAATTGAATATGGCGAAGGCTGTTTTAACACGTTGGAAACTAATGTCACCCGCAGCCTTACCCGGAGCTGATTAAGTCCGTCAAGAAGGGCGGTTTGCGCGCTTCTTACAATTTTAGCCACGGTCTTGGTGCGATTCCGCGCCGGCGGGACCAGAAATTCGGCGCCAAAGTCTAGTGCGGGAGTTCTTTCGAAACGCTGCCGCGGACTCATAGCCGCTAAAGAAACTGGCCAAGACCGGGAATCGCCGCGACGACTTGGCCGACGGCCTCGTCACCTGCCTTCTCGCGCGCAAAGGCGAAAACCTGCCGTCCGATTGTCTGCATCTGCCCCATTCCAAGACCCAGGCCGGTCAGCCGGCCCGCGAGTCCCATGAGTCCGCCGCCGCCCGCTCCTCCGGCTGCCGCTTCTGCGGCGCCTGGCATGGCCGCGAATAAAGCGGCGACTTCCTCTTGGGGCCCCTCCGTGTTCAGGAAGCCAAGAACCATCCCAACCGCCTTCTCTGCGGTTTCCGGTGCAATGCCGGCCTCGGCTGCAATTCGGGCAATCAAATCTTCCATCCCTCTCCTCACATCGACGTTGCGTGCAGTTGCCACGCAACCGGGGATTGCCAACCAATAGCTCACTTTAGCTGTAAGAAACCGGCACGAGCTTCTTGCAGGGGCCATTGGTACTCGCAAAACCCTAACCTTGCAACTTCAGGCCCAGGATTTCGCGCGTGCAACCGGCAGTCTTCTCCGCCCGGTATTCGTATGAGCAGACCGGGTTCCGGCGCCGAGGCTCAAGCGCATTTGCAGCCCCTGCAAAGGGCTCTATCGACCACGCTCCTTGATTGCGGCAGAACCTTGCCGTGCGGGGATGTCATATAGTTTTCATGCGGAAAACCTAACAGTTGCTTGTAAGCATGGAGGCATTCCGATGACGGCTGCTACCTCGAGGGATGTTGCTGAGATCCAAGCGGAAAGCCCGCGGCCGAGACTCGATCATGCGATGGGGATAAGGACGGTCCTAACATTCTTCGCCGTCCTCGCTCTCGGATTGTCTTACGTGGCATATAGCATTTACGGAGATGTCAGCGCGTCTGGAACGCCGGTCACCAGCCTCGTGCCCTTCCTTCTGCTTGGCGTTGCTTTGCTGATCGCGCTTGGGTTCGAATTCGTCAATGGCTTTCACGATACCGCCAATGCGGTTGCGACCGTCATTTATACCCATTCGCTTCCGGCTCCCGTTGCGGTGATTTGGTCTGGCTTCTTCAATTTCCTCGGGGTTCTGCTCTCAACCGGAGCGGTCGCCTTCGGGATTGTTTCTTTGTTGCCGGTTGAGCCTCTACTTCAAGTCGGCAGCATTCATCCTTCATGTCTCGGCCTGGCTGTGGTTCACCGTGCTCTTCGCGAACTTTGCGGAGGCGATGGCCGAGGGGCGCGGCAAGGCCCAGGCCGCGAGCCTCCGCAAGACGCGACGGGATGTGACCGCCC
>CAYWHF010000363.1:0-3261 GCA_964457695.1 uncultured Methylocapsa sp. | reverse complement strand
TAGTTGCACCATCGCTGTTGCTTCTGCGCACGGAGCAGGTTCCAATGCTAGGCCATGCTGCGACCCACGTAGCATGTGCCCCGCCATCAACGGGTCCGGTACTTGAGGACGGATAGGAATCGAGCGAGCTTCCCGCGCTGTGGCCCCAACCACGCGGCGATGTCGGCCACGACGGCCGGGTCGACATGGTGCGGCGACTCATATTCCGCGGGCGTGGACGGACTGCTGCCGGAGGAAAGCGTGAGCAGCCTTCATTTCGTCCAGGATTTCTTGACGGGACAGCCGCTCTTTTTTCTGCACGAGGGTGAGATGGGTGGCAGCGGCAATGGCCAAATCGCTAGCTGACTTTGCTTTAAGCAAGTTTGCTATCGTAGTTGTCGAGTGTGCTATTTCCGGCGTTGTGGTTGAGCTCATCTCCTCTGTCGAATTATCGATCTGGAGCATGGAAACCGGACGCTGAAGCTCAACGCGCGACTCGACAATCCCTAAGATTTTGCCAACTGTCGGCATGATTTCTTCTTTTAGAAACTGAGCGCTGCCCTCGTATTCAATTTCAGCAACGCCCAGCTTGACGCAAAGGTGCGTCTTTTCATCGCTCATATGACACCTTTATAAAAGATTCGCGTTTCAGCCATTGATCATCGCTTCAACAGCTTTAATGCCGGAAACGGTTACTTTGTACGTCTTCCGCGCCTGCTGGCTTTTGCTACTTTTCCTAAGCTGAATGACAAGCGCAGGCTTTTGCCCCCTTAGGCTGTTCATTGCGACCGTTATGTTCTCGATCCTCTGCCCGAGGTGCTTCAGTTCCGCGTTCGCGCTTTGACCGTCGAAATCACCTTGGCCCTGACAAACCTGCAACCAATATCCCGCCACTAGAGCCATGTTTGCATTGCTGCTAGGCTGCGCGGCGTCAAAGAGCTCTGCAAACGATTCATATTCCTGGGCCTGAGACTGCTCCGGCTGTAAGGTCGCGTCGAAGTTGGCTTCGGTGTCGGCCGTCTCATTCTCGGATTCACTTTCCGGAGGGATGTTAAGCCGTGACATAATATATTTCATGACTCGGGCGCGCGCATCGTGATCCAGTGCCTCCAGAGCCGTATACACGGTCCTGATTGCCTCCAACTCCTCGTCTGGCTCGATGGTCTTGATATTCATATTCAGCACCTCTCCAGCTGACCAGCCGAGTAAGTGGGGACGGCAGTCTTGAAGTTCAAGTCGGCTTAGACATGAATTAAATGTTCCAATTAATACAAATTTCGCTTGACATTGCGTACGAATCGGCACGCCCTTCATGCGTCATCCCTCTGGCCTCTCACTAGAAAGGCCGCTTTGCTTTTGCGTACGCGCGGCAATTGTGCAAGCCTTAGCACGTAAGGGTCTTTACCGTGCGCCAGGGACGATACGATGCCGCAAACAAAATTTTGGGCCGAGCTGACTTCAAGCGATTTTCAGGCACGCGACATGGCGCGCACCATCGCGGTTTTGCCGGTTGCGGCAACCGAGCAGCATGGTCCGCATCTGCCGCTTGGCACCGATACGATGATCATGGAAAGCTATATCGCAAGGGTCAGCGCCCGGCTGCCGGATGCGCTTCCCGTATTATTTTTGCCGGTGCAAAATTGCGGGCATTCGATCGAGCACACGAGCTTTCCGGGCACGCTCAGCCTTTCGGCCGGAACGATCATTCGCGCCTGGACAGAAATTTGCGAATGTGTGCGAAGGAGCGGCTGCCGCAAGCTCGTTCTTCTCAACGCGCATGGAGGCAACAGCTCGGCGCTTGATTTGATCGCGCATGACCTTCGCGCACGCCTAAACATGCTTTCCGTGATTGCCTCGCGGAGTCGTTTTGGCGCGCCCGACGGGCTTTTTTCCCCGCATGAGCAAGCGCATGGCATCCATGCGGGCGAGATCGAGACATCCTTGATGCTGGCGTTCCGGCCAGAGCTGGTGCGCATGAAAGAGGCGGACGATTTTCCTTCGGCAAGCGCCGGGATGGAGCGCGAATTCAACTGGCTGCGCATGGGCCGTCCGGCGGGGATTGGCTGGATGGCGCATGACCTTTCGCCTTCCGGCGCGATGGGCAATGCGGCGGCCGCAACGCCGCGCAAGGGCGAGGCCTTAGCGGATTATGGCGCCGCGGCCTTCATCGCGCTTCTGCAAGACATCGATCGCTTCGATCTGACCCGGCTGAAAGACGGGCCGCTGCCTTCAGGCTAGACCGGACGTAAAGCGCTCCTTGCCGCGGCCGCTAAGAGGCGCCAGGCTGCCGTTCCGGCGCTGCCATCGCAAAGGCTGGCAACTCCCTCGCCGCCGCATCAACTGCAACAATGCGGGGATAGGGCGTCAAATCGAGGCCGTAGCGCCGCGCATTAAAAACTTGCGGAACGAGGCAGATGTCCGCAAGGCTTATCCTATCGCCTATGGCATAGCGCCCCGCAGCGGAATTGAGGCGCGCTTCGATGGCGTCGAAACCTGTGGCGATCCAGTGCCGGTTCCAGGCGGCGGCCTTGTCAGACGGCGAGCCAAAATCCGCCGCGAGTTTTTGAAACACCCGCAAATTGCCGATCGGATGGATGTCGCAAGCAATCGTAAAAGCAATCTCGCGGCAATGCGCCCGCTGCCTCGGATCGGCAGGCAACAAGGGAGGATCCGGATAGCTCTCGTCGAGATAGGCGATGATGGCAAGCGACTGAGCCAAGGTAAATCCGTCGGGCTCGCGCCAGAACGGGACGAGAGCCGCGGGATTTTGCGCGCGATAAGTTTCGCTCCTTTGCTCGCCTTGGTCCAACGCGACAGCAATATGCCTTGCCGTGACCCCCTTAAGGTTCAACGCGATCCGCACCCTATAGGCTGCGCTCGACCGCCAATAGTCAAAGAGGCAAGGCTCAGAGGGCAGCGGGTCTTGCATAGGGTTCGACTGTCTGTTCGATGGCGCCGAAAATGGATTGGCTGCTTTGGCTTTTCATTTCGATCCGCACCGTATCGCCGAACCGCAAAAATGGAGTTTTTGCCGCGCCGCCGCGAATTGTCTCGGCCGTTCGCGCCTCAACCAGGCACGAATAGCCAATTCCGCCATCGCCTACAGGCCGGGCCGGGCCACCATCGGCTTCTTTGTTGGAGACCGTGCCCGATCCGAGGATTGTGCCTGCCGAGAGCGGTCTCGTCCTTGCGGCGTGGACAATGAGCGCCGGAAAATCGAAATTCATGCCTTCACCGGCATTCGCCCGCCCAAACGGCTTGCCGTTGAGGCTGACGAGCAAA
>CAYWHF010000362.1:0-3294 GCA_964457695.1 uncultured Methylocapsa sp. | reverse complement strand
AAGGGGTTGATATAGGTTGAGACGCTCCCGCTCCAGAAACGGCGTCGCCACCACAGATATGCCGTCGTGGCGATAGAGAGCGCGCACCGCGTCCAAAAGCCCGTCCACGTCCGCATAGCGGTCGGGATTCAGGTGAGAATAGGGCCTTGCCGCTGAGTCGACGGTAGCCAAGTCCGCGCCTCCACAGGAGGCGCAAGCATCGGTCAAATCCTCTTAAAGAGGTCTATAAATCACCTTATAGGGTTTATTATTACCCTCTTAGTGGCAGGACAAATCCGCCCTGCCGATGCTCGCGGCCATGATTACGCCGCGACAAATCCGGGCTGCGCGCGCCCTGCTGGACTGGTCCCAGCAGGACCTGGCGGACAAGGCCATTGTTTCGCTGAATGCGCTTGCCCGCCTGGAACGGGGTACGGTCGATCCGCGCGCCAGCACTCTCTTGGCGGTCGAGAAAGCGCTGATGCGGGCCGGGGTCGAATTCATCCCCGAAGGCGATAGGGGCGAAGGCGTCAGGCTGGCCGCGCCGGAATCGTCACGCCGCACAGTGCCGAAAGCGGCCTCCAGGAAACGGGCAATATCCCGTCGCGTCCGGTAGGGATATGCGAGCGCGTGTAGACACCGGCAATGGGCGTCCCGATGCGCTAATAAACGACGCCTATTCCGATGTATTTTTCGCCGCGCTTGACCGGAAATTCCGCCTCGAAACTGCCAAATCCGATACACGCAATGAAATCAGAAATATCGGGCGGCACTATCTGATCGCACGCCGTCGCGAAGATGACCGAAAAGTGCGCCGGGATGAGCGCAAGGCAAATGCGCATCTGGCAAAACAAACCAATAAATTCCTGCAATTCCTCAGGGCCGCTCCGCAGGACGATATTGCATTCGGCCTTCACATGACGGCGCTCCGGACAGATGCAGCGATGCCTGCCACTATATTTCCTGAGCTAAGCGACCACGAACAGCACCAAAGCGGCGAACCCTATTTTCGGGAATTAATTCGATTATTGGAATTACTCGAAAAATCCGCCTTGGAGCAGGTAAATCATATTCGGGAGCGCCGGGGACCGAAAATCAATTTCGGCCTCGAATATCTCGTGCGCCATGTCGCAGATTTATTCCTGACCACATTAAATCGGCCATTTACCGTCGATCACCACAAACCCGTTGCCGCCAGCGAGGCGTTTGATTTTGTCAGTGCGCTTATCGCGCCGCTGGACGACGTTTCCGATACCGAAATTATGACGGCAATTCGGGCGGAGCAGAGCGTCCGCCGCAAATTAAATACGAAGGCCGGACAGCGGAGTATTCCGACCGCCAGAACATCTAAATCCGCGAAATAGCGTCTCGCTACTACGCGCTGCACTCCCAAGATTCAGACCTCGATTGGCATGGTAAATGTCGTGACCGGAAAAGCGTGTGTGCGGCGAGGCCGCAAGCCAAGCTTTCGGCATGCACGGTTCGGTCAAAAGGACGAAGCTTGTTGGCAAGCGCGACAGTAGGGCCGCCTCGTGCGAACGCGCGCCGTTGCGGGCAAACGTGCTTATATCAGAGGATTCACCGATCACGCCGATTGAGATTGAAGTGGTCGCGGCTCTCCTGGACGATTGGGATATAATGGAATCCGACGTCCAGCAGGGATTGGCGAAATGACCAAGCGCGTTGCGGTTTATGCCCGTGTCTCGACCACGCGGCAGGCGGATAACGATATTTCGATCCCGGATCAGCTGGCGCACGCCAAGCGCTTCTGCGCGACAAAAGGTTGGTCCTTCATTTCGGAATATATCGATGCCGGTGCCAGCGCACGGGATGACAAGCGGCCTCAATTTCAACGGATGATGGAAGCGGTCTGCGTAGACCCTTCGCCAATCGACGTAGTTTTGATCCACAGCCAATCGCGATTTTTCCGTGACGTGGCGGGTTATTCCTTCTGGAAGCGCAAATTGGAAAAATACGGCGTGTCCGTCGTTTCGATGACGCAGGATTTCGGCGAAGGATCGAGCGCCAATTTTGCGGAAACAGTGTTGGCGGCTGCGGATCAATACAGCAGCGAAGAAACCGCCAAGCACGTCACGCGAACGATGATCGAAAACGCGCGGCAGGGATTTTGGAACGGCTCGCAAGCGCCGTTCGGCTATCGCACCTTCGAGGCCGAAAAGCGCGGCCAGAAGGTCAAGAAGCGTCTGGAAATCGAGGAGCGAGAAGCCGCTACCGTGCGGCAGATATTCGGGCTGTTTCTCAAGGGCGACGGCACCAAGGGACCGATGGGCGTCAAGGACATAACTTCCTGGCTCAATCGCAACGGATTCCGCAACCGAAACGGCAATCCATATTACCTGAGCATCGTACACGCCATCTTGACGCGCGATGCCTACTCTGGCGTCTACTACTACAACACACACGACAGCCGCACGCGCCGGGCGCGGCCCAAGGACGAATGGATCGCGGTGCAAGTGCCGCAGATTATCGCGGCTAAAGACTTCAAGCGCGTCCAGGCACTTTTGCATTTGCGCCGTCCCAACATGACGGCTCCCCGGACGTCGAATAACGAGGTTCTTCTGACCGGCCTTACTCGCTGCGATAGCTGCGGCAGTCCGATGATGATGCGCACCGGCAAGGGCATGGGCGGCACCTATCGCTATTACGCCTGTTCAGCCAATCGGCTCAAAGGCGCTTCCACCTGCAAACGCCCGATAGCCGTGCGGGAGGACGAATTGAATGCGCTCGTTTTGGGCGCATTGGCGGACCGGCTTTTGACGCCCGAACGCCTGCCCAGCCTGATTCGCGAAGCCTTGGGCCACCGGAACAAGGCGGCGACACAAAATCGCGTGCGAAAATCGGCACTGGAAAAACAGGTCAGGGAAACGTCCGCCAAAATCGACCGCCTGATTGCCGCCGTCGCGGACGGCTCGCTCCCGGACATGAAGCCGGTTCGCGCCCAAATCGACGAATTGACGCGCCAGCGGGACGAGGGCGCGCATTTGCTGGCGGCGCTGGATTCCGAACTTCCCCAGTTGCGCCAGACGCTTTCCAAGCAGCAGGCGGTGTCCATCGCCGGAAACCTCAAGCGCAAGCTGCTGGACGCGCCAGGGCCACTACAGAAACGCTACGTTCATGGGCTGGTGACGGAAATCGTCGTCAATTCAGAAACCGCAACAATCTCCGGGCAACCGCTGGCGCTGGCCGCCGCAGTCGCTTCCCCGGAGAAGTTGGGGGAAGTTCGCAGTTTTGTACGGGAATGGCGCACCCGGCAGGATTCGAACCTGCGACCTTCGCCTTCGGAGGGCGACACTC
>CAYWHF010000361.1:0-3294 GCA_964457695.1 uncultured Methylocapsa sp. | reverse complement strand
GATCGTTGCGACCTTCGACGACTTCCAGAAGTCGAAGGCGAATACGCGTGAGTTCCCGGAGAAGATCTTCCGAGGCCCGGTTACGCCCCCCGAGCCGGTCGAAGAGATGATTCGGGCGCCGGCGGCCTCGGCGCCTGCGCGGGATTCCTTCCGCGGATCCGAAACGGTACTGGTGGTGGAGGACGCGGACGCTTTGCGAAAACTGTCAGTCACACTACTCGAGGAGCACGGCTATCAGGTGCTCTCCGCGCCGAATGGAGCTGCAGCCCTGGAGTTGGAACAGCGGGATAACCGGAGCATCGATCTCCTTCTGACCGACGTGATCATGCCCGGGCTGGGCGGACATGCGCTCGCGAGGCGGATGGAGGCGCTGCGTCCCGGGCTTAAGGTTCTTTATATGTCGGGCTACACGGACGGCTCCATCGCGCAGCACCGGGTCCTGGAGGCCGGCATCTCCTTATTGCATAAGCCCTTCACCGAAGAAGAACTGGTTCGCAAGATCCGCGAGGTCCTGGATGCGGGGAAGCGGAGCGCGGCCCCGGCGAAGGGACCGCTTTTTGCGGAAAAAGAGACGGTAGACCGGCGATAGGAGCTTGGTATGGGATTGAGACGGCTATTGATCGTGGATGACGATGATGCGATGCGCCGCCTCATTCGGCTGAATTTGTCTGACAGCTACGAGATCATTGACACGGGCAAGCCGGAAGAAGCGCTGGCGTTGACCATGGAACACAGACCAGACGCCATCCTGCTGGACTTGCGGATGCCCAAGATCTCGGGTCTCGACTTGTGCCGGACATTGAGTTCCTGCAGCAAGACTCAGCCGATTCCCGTTTTCCTGGTGAGCGGAGAGCCCGCCGCCGATGCGCAGAGGTATTGCAATGAGCTGGGTGCGTCGGGACATTTTGAGAAGCCCATCGATTTCGATGACTTACGCGGTTGCCTGGCGCGTTTGCAAAAACAAAATGCCGTGCAGCGGGCCGAAGTTCGCGTGCGGCTGCGCGTACCGATCAAGATCGTGGGGCTCGATGTCAAAGGAAAGAAATTTGAAGAGAAGACGCATACAGAAAACGTCAGTCTAAGCGGATTTCTATGCGCTTGTGGTGTGGCACTGCAGATGGATTCGGTGGTAGAAATTTACATGGTCGAGCCGCAGGGTCAGTATGTAGGGATGGCGCGCGCGGTCCGGGTGGAAACGTCCGAATCGTCCGCCCGACGATTCGGCTTTCGATTTGTGGAGAAGAAAGGCCCATGGGTACTCGAATAGGCACTAAACTCTGCAGCTCGCGCGGCTCCGAGGAATGGCCAAGGAGGGTTGTACGTTTGCTTTCTAGCTGCCTTCATGGTTGTTTTTTGCCGTTGACACGGACATTTTGGGGTGTTACAAAGCGCAGAAAGACAAGCTCTTTGGTGGTGAGTCTCCTAAACGAATTGCAAAAGCAATCGCGAGTGAGGCCGCAGACCTGCCTGGCAGGGCAGGCCTGCTGAGCCGCCGAGGCCTTGTCATGCAACACCCCACCCACCCCGGGAGGTGAGAACGAAGCTGTTTTCACCTCCTTTTTATTTTGGGAATGGCGGCGGCGTGTATGTAACTGCTGTTAAATGAGTGATATGGCTGCCCCTCGCGGTCTTCCCCCGCGATCGCCCTGCACCTCACCCTTGCCAAGCCCCATCCTGAGCTAAGATGACGCCTGGTTTTTTGCGCAGAACATGACAGCGTCGGCTCCCCCACTGCTTTCCTTGGAACACGTCACGGTCTTGCGTGGCGCGCGCGATCAGCGGCCCGCCCTGGACGACCTCACGCTGCGGATTGCGGCAGGGGAACATGTGTGCATCTTTGGGCCGAATGGTTGCGGGAAGTCTACGCTGATCAAAACGATCACGCGCGAGTGTTACCCGCTGGCGCGCGAAGGGTCTTCGATTTCCATTCTGGGGCGGGAGCGATGGAACATTTTTGAACTGCGATGGAAGCTTGGAATCGTTTCACCGGACTTGCTGGCATCGTGTACCACGGACGCGACGGGACGGGACGTGGTGCTTTCGGGATTTTTCAGCAGCACGAGGATTTTTCCGCATCACCATCCCGACCCCGAGAATCTGGCGCGAGAAAACGAGGCCCTTGCGCGGATGGGGATTGCGCATCTGGCGGAGCGCGCGGTCGCGGAGATGTCCTCGGGCGAAGCGAAACGGACGCTGATTGCGCGGGCGCTGGTGCATGAGCCGCAAACGCTGCTCTTCGACGAGCCGAGCAACGCGTTGGACATCGGGGCGCAACTGCAGCTTCGCGATACGATGCGCGAGCTGGCGAAATCCGGACTCGGAATTCTGCTGGTGACGCATCATGTTTCGGAGATTATTCCGGAAATGGAGCGCGTGGTGCTTTTGCGCGAAGGACGCGTCATAGCGGATGGGCCAAAATCTTCCGTGCTCACGGCGGAGCATCTTTCGAATTTGTTTGGAGTTACCGTTCGGCTCGGTCTAGAAGACGGCTTCTTTCATCTCTATTGATGAAGCTTGCACAAGCGCCAAACCGGCGGGAGAAAAGCAATCTTGCGCCGGATTCGCAAATTGCGCGGCTGATGACGATTTCTATCGCGCCGCTTTTCCCCTCCTTCGAATCATGACGCTCTAACCTGCGAGGCCGTAGAGTAGCTGGACAAAAGAGAAGACAGCGCCGTCCATGCCCTGGACTTTGGGATTTTTTGATTCGATGACGTAGTACTCATCCGGCGCGTGCGCGCCGCTGCCGTGACCGAGGCCGAAGGGACCGGCGGCAAGGTGGAGCGGTTCGCCGGTGAAAACGTAGCCGGGCCAGGAGCCGGCGCTGCGGGGAAGAATGACGGGATCCACTCCGCCTTTGCGATAGACCTCGGTTTCGATGCGAATGAGCGCCGCATCGGCCGGCGTGCTGTTGGGGTCGTAGCCGCCGGTCATTCGCACCTCGATATCGCCGAAACCCTTTTTCGCGAGATGCGCTTTGAGGGCGGCGAGGGCTTCGGCGGCGGTCATGTCCGGAACGAGGCGCAAGTCGAGTTTGGCGACCGCTTTTCCGGGAAGAATGGTTTTTCCGCCGGGGCCGGTGTAGCCGCCGACGAGGCCTTCGATGTTCACGGTCGGCTGCGACTCGAGCCGCTCCAGCGCCCGCTGAAACGGCAGGTCGTCGATCCACACTTTCACGCCCAGCGGCTTCTTGTATTGCGCCTCGCTGCGCCGCTTCGCCGACACCGCAATCATCGCCTTCTCGTCCGCGGTGAGCGGCCGGGCCTTGTCCGCGAAGCCTTCGATCGCGGGCGG
>CAYWHF010000360.1:0-3303 GCA_964457695.1 uncultured Methylocapsa sp. | reverse complement strand
ATTGTTTACGGGTTCCTGCACAATGGCGCGCGTTTCCTGCGGTTATTCGTGCCGTCGGGGGTGCCGCTCGCGTTGCTGCCCTTTTTGGTGCCAATCGAAATCATTTCGTTCCTTGCCCGACCCGTCACCCTGTCGGTTCGTCTTTTCGCCAACATGCTCGCCGGACATATCACGCTCAAGGTGATGGGGGGTTTCGTCGTGAGCTTGCTTGGGGCCGGCGTCTTCGCGGTCGTCGCGCCGTTGCCTTTCGTGGTGGCCATTGCATTGACCGCATTCGAATTGCTCGTCGCCGTCCTCCAGGCTTATGTCTTCGCCATTCTCACTTGCGTCTATCTCAACGACGCAATTCATCCGGGCCACTGAATAAATATTCGAACAACAGACCGGCGGCCCACACGCAAAGCCAAAAGGAGTTTATAATGGAACCCGCAGCAGCAAGGTTAATTGGTGCAGGACTGGCCGCGATCGGCACGGGAACGGCCGCGATTGGTGTCGGAATAATCTTTGGTCAGTTTCTTTTGGGCGCGCTGCGCAATCCGACGGCTTCCGACGGCCAGTTCGGACGCGTGTTCATCGGCGTGGCGCTGGCCGAGGGGCTTGGCATTTTCGCGCTTCTGATCGCAATTCTCCTGCTCTTCGTGGTCAAGTAATTGGCAACAATATGCGCCCGGTCGATGTGCCGGGCGCATTCGTTTGCCTATAAATTTCTTGCATAGGACCAGCCCATGGCGAGCATTGGACAGAAAAACCTCCAGGCAGGTATTGAGGCGCCAGGCGGCCAAGGCGAGGCAAGCTTTCCGCCCTTCGATCCGGTCAATTTTTCAGCGGAGCTCCTGTGGCTCGCATTAAGCTTTGGGGCGCTTTATCTATTGATGTCGAAGATCGCGTTGCCGCGCGTCCACAGCATTTTGCAAGCGCGCGCGCATAAGATCAGCGCGGATATCGCCGATGCAAATAAATTGCGTGCTCAGGCGGAAGCAGCCTCCGCGGCGCATGACAAGCTCATCAATGATGCGAAATCCGAGGCGCTGGCGCTCGCTCAGGAAACCCACGCAAAACTCCATGCGGAAACCGAATCGCGGCGGGCTCGGCTCGAAGGCGAACTCAACGCCAGGCTCGCAGCCTCGGAGGCGCAGATCGTTGAAATGAAGGCACGGGCGATGAGCAATGTCGAGGCGATCGCCGGTGAGGCGGCGGCGGCAATCGTTCAGCGCATTACCGGCAGACCCGCCGACCAAGAGGCTATCGCAAGAGCGATTGCCGCGCTCAATGCCTGATACCGGAGTGTCTTATGTTTGACGCGGAGTTTTTTGTCGCAGCGGGCTTTGCGATCTTTGTCGGCCTCATGATTTACTATGGCATGCACAAGAAGATCGCGGCCAGTCTCGATAAGCGCGCGGAAAGAATTGCGGTCGAACTTAACGAGGCGGAGCGGCTGCGAAAGGAGGCGGAAGCCCTACTCGCGTCCTTCGAGAGCCGCCGGGCCGAGGCGCAGGCCGAGGCGGAAGCGGTCGTTGCCCAGGCCCATGCGGAAGCCCAGCGCATCGCCGACGAGGCTCATCAGCGGATCGCCGAATTTCTGCAGCGCCGGACCAAGCAGGCAGAAGAAAAAATTGGCTTGGCCGAGGCTCAGGCCGCAGCGGATGTGCGCGGGGCTGCCGCCGAGGCCGCAATCAAGGCCGCGGAAGCCGTGCTGCGCGTCGAAGCGCAAGGCGCGTTTGGCGCCGAGCTCATCACAAAAGGCATCGCTGATCTGAAAACAACGTTGCAGTAGCATTGCTTGGTTCCTGGCAGGCCGCAGACCAGGTGGAAGACGCCCTTGCCCTTCAGACGCAATCATCTGATCAAAGAGCAGACGAAGCGCTCGGATGAAACGAATTGGGGCCTATTCAGATCCAAGTTCGGACCAAGCAACTTTCCCAACCTTGCTTTAGACCCATGCTTCGTTCACAAAGGATGCATCGATCGCATACAATGTGCCGTCATCAGTTCGGAATTGCGTGCCCACGTCAAAGAGGCGGAAATTTAACGGCTTCAAGAATGCCGTAAGGTCCGAGAGCAGCGGAATCTTTCCGCCATATCCTTGCATGATCCACGTCTCTAGATGGAGCACGCGAACAGCTGGCAGTGTCCCTATGGCGCCCCTGAGCGCGGCGAGTTCACCGGCTTGAATGTCCATCTTTATCAAGTCAGGCCGTGTGATCGCGCCCTCGACGATCAGGCTGTCGATCGTGCGCATCGGCACCGTAACTTGGGTCGCGAAGTTGTTTTCCTGCCAATCGACCGTTGTTGAACCTGAGGGGTCGGGATGCATGTGAAAGATTGCCGGCCCGTCCCGATCGCCAATGGCGATTGGGAAAAACTTGAGCCGCTTACTGTTCTTGAGCGTCGCCGGCATCTCGCCGGTGCGGGCTGTGCCAGGCTCGAAGAGAAACACTGTGGCGTCCGGGAAAATCGTCAACATCTCCCGCGTCCACCTGCCATCGGATGCCCCAATGTCAAGGATCACTGGCCGCTCGCTTAATATTGGCTTCATCAACCGAAGGATGCGGGAATCTTCCGCAAACTCGTGCGCTTGAAACAGGCTCGCTAGCCAGCCCGGCAAATTCATGTCCACGCGCGCCCGTGCATGAGCCTATCAGTCATGATCAATGGGGCTTTAAAAGAGATCATGCCCTGCGCGACTTACCGCGAATAGAATTCGATGACGAGATTGGGTTCCATGATCACCGGATAAGGCACCTCCGAGGGGAGCGGTATCCGGTTGAGCCTTGCCGTCATTTTGCTGTGGTCGACCTCAAAATAATCCGGCACGTCGCGTTCAGGAAGTTGCTGCGCCTCGAGAACGAGAATGAGCTGGCGCGAACTCTCCTTGACCTCGATCGTATCGCCAACCTTCACCTGGTGAGAGGCGATATTGACGCGGCGCCCGTTGACCCTGACATGGCCGTGATTGACGAATTGGCGCGCGGCGTAAATGGTGGGGACGAATTTCGCGCGATACACCGCCATATCGAGCCGCCGCTCCAAAAGGCCGATCAGATGGTCGCCGCTGTCGCCCCGCATGCGGATCGCCTCGAAATAATATTTGCGGAACTGCCTTTCCGAAATATTGCCATAGTAGCCTTTGAGTTTTTGCTTTGCCTTGAGCTGCGTTCCGAAATCGGAAAGCTTGCCTTTGCGGCGCTGGCCATGCTGGCCCGGACCATATTCGCGCCGGTTCACCGGGCTCTTCGGGCGGCCCCAAATATTTTGGCCCATCCTGCGGTCGATCTTATATTTTGCTTCGGCGCGTTTGGTCAT
>CAYWHF010000359.1:0-3339 GCA_964457695.1 uncultured Methylocapsa sp. | reverse complement strand
ATTTGGAGCGTTTTTTCGGCGCGGCCAGACGCAGCGCGCAGGGTTTCCGCCCGATTCCAACCGGACCAAAATATTGTCCGATCTTACTTCATCGAAGAGCGCGCGGCGTCTTGCGCCTTGTAAGGTTTTGTGAATTAACCGGACCAAAATGTTTCACGTGAAACATTTTTGGAATGATTCCAAAAGCCGTTTGATGTAATGGCCAATCCAGGAAAGATCACTGCTTCGGGCGCCAATAGTCTCTGTACCAGCGGCGAAGCGGATTGATCTCGTCCTCCAAAACGGCTTCTTCCTCGCTGCCCAGCATGGCCTCCCGAAGGCTGTTCCAGCGGTGAAACCCTTCATGGGCGCCAATAAACGCGAGGCCAAGAACGAATGGCACAAAATAATAGATGACCCGGAAGAGCACGAGCGAGGCCAACAGCGCTTCACCCGAGGCAGAAGGAACGACCTTCAACATGGCGGCCTCGAACACGCCGATCCCGCCCGGCGAATTGCTCGCCACGCCGAGAATGCAGCCAAAAACATAGACTGCGGCAAAGGTGAAATAATCGAGCTGGTCGTGGCTCGGGAGCAACATATAGAGCGCGGCGGCAGCCGCGCATTGATCGATGACGCCGAGGGTAATCTGGCCGATCCAGAGCCCCGGCCCTGGCAATTCCAAGCGGAAGCCCTTAAAGCTCACGTCTCTGCGCTTTATCGCCGCCCAAACCAAATAAGCGCATGCCGTGCCGATAATCATAATGCCCATCAGCACGTTGACGATCGGCCAAAGGCGATTGATCTCGCTGATCGCGCCGGCGTGAAACGCAAGTCCCGCGCCGAGCAAGATACCGCTGCCGGACCAATATGTCGCTCCGGCGATGACGGTGAGGCTTGCGACCTTGCTCGCCGTCAAGCCCGCTGGCGAATAGATCCAATAACGAACCGTGCCCGCGATAATAAGCGGGAAGCCAAGAGTGAAGGAAATCGCATAGCTCGTAAAAGAGGCAAGCGCTGTGGTCTTGTAGGGAACGCGGAGTTTGAGTTGGTGCAAGGCGAGCCCGTCATATCCAGTCAACGCAAGATAGGACAGGGCGGTAAAAAAGGCTGCGGCCACAATCTGCTCGGCGCTGGTCGCGGCGATCGCTTGGCGCACGGCGCTCCAACTGATGCCAGATATGACATGCACCAAGATAAGCAGCGAAAACCCGGCGATCGCGAGACTGAAACCGATTGCGACGAGCTGCCCGATCGAAATGCGCGCCGGGCGGGCCGTTTCGTCCTTGGGCGGCAACGCTAGTTCACGCTCCGGGGGCCATACGACAGGATTTGCCTTGCGGGCAAATTCGCTCAGACCGCGGTTCGACTCTTGGCCTTCGTTATGTCCGGCGTATTCCTGATCCAAAGCCAATGTCCCATGCTGCTGGGCGTACCACAAGGCGTACTTTGTAAGCCCAGGGTAGCGTGTGAAGGTGCGGGAAGCCTTATGCGGCGTGATCGTGATGGGAGCAAGGCTTTGCTGTTTTGGCAGGGTCTTGAAAAGTGCTGCAGCGCAGCGACGACGTGCAAGGTTCGGATATCTATGTCGATTTTTGTAATCTCTCACGTGATAAGTCGCGGATTCAAAGCCCAATTCCGCAATTAGTGGGGCAGACCAGCGGAACGCATTGCAAATATGCGTGAAGCAAGCAAAGGAGCGGCGACGGGGCCACTACCCAATTATGGGTTTGAGGAACCTTGCCTTGGCCGCTTCCAAGCATTACAGGACAATGTTCCATCGCTCTGTGTTCACCGTCGGCTGGAAGCCGAAATTAACGAGAAGACTTAAGCAATTGGTCTCTCCCAATTCCTATGATGACCCCGCCCCTGACGGCGGCAATATGATTATCTCCGGCCGCTCCGGCGCGCGCAAAAACGCGGCCCGTCAGCGCCTTGCCGATTCGCTTCGGGCTAACCTGAGCCGGCGCAAGGCGCAACAGCGGGAACAGAAGAAACAGCAGGCTGCGCATCTTTCCAACACAGCAACCGTTGACGCAGGCCCCCATGAGACGTTGTCTTCACAAGCGCTTCCACCAAGGGAATAAGGCAGCGGAAGCCCATTCTGAGCGAGGTTTTCATTGGATCGGCTTCGTATTATTGGCGGCCAGAAACTGAATGGCATCATAAGGATTTCCGGAGCCAAAAACGCGGCGCTTCCGTTGATGATCGCGTCGCTGCTGACCCCTGGGACGCTCACTCTCGAAAATGTCCCCAATCTCGCCGACGTCAACATGCTTCTGCGCATCCTCAGCCAACACGGCGTCGATTATTCGGTCGATGGCAGGCGGCCAGGCGCGCCGCCAAATGCGAGCCGGGCGATCCATCTGAGCGCCCGTCAAATCGTTGATGTCATGGCGCCCTATGACCTCGTCTCGCGAATGCGGGCGAGTTTCTGGGTCATCGCTCCTCTCCTGGCACGGACGGGTGAGGCCAAGGTATCCCTCCCTGGGGGCTGTGCGATCGGAACCAGACCCGTCGATCTGTTGATCATGGTTCTCGAGAGTTTGGGTGCGCGGGTTGAGATTGAGGCAGGTTACGTCCATGCCACGGCGGGCAAGGGGCTCACCGGCGCCGAGATCCGTTTCCCTAAGGTGACGGTCGGAGGCACCCATACCGCGCTCATGGCTGCTTCGCTCGCCAACGGCCACACGCGCCTTGTCAATGCGGCATGCGAGCCCGAGATTGCCGATCTCGCCGCGTGCCTCAATAAAATGGGTGCGAGGATCAAGGGCGCAGGTTCGCCTCTTGTCGAGATTGAGGGCGTAACCAGCCTAGCTGGTGCGCGGCACACCGTCATGCCGGACCGCATCGAGGCTGGCACCTATGCAATGGCAACCGTCATGGCGGGTGGTGAGGTGACGCTGGAAGGCGCCGGTTCGAAGTTGCTGGAAACCGCGATTGAAGCCATCGCGCGCTCTGGAGCGGAATTTTCGGAGACGAACAAAGGGCTCCGGGTACGGACCAATGGCGCGGATCTGTCGCCTGTTGACGTCGTCACCGCGCCTTTTCCCGGGTTTCCGACCGATCTGCAGGCCCAACTGATGGCGCGGATGACGCGGGCAAAAGGAAGTTCTCCCATCACCGAGACCATCTTCGAGAACCGTTTCATGCATGTGCAGGAGCTGGTGCGGCTCGGCGCGCACATCCAACTCGACGGCGAATGCGCCACCATCGAGGGTGTGAGCGCGCTCAAGGGCGCGCCGGTGATGGCCACCGATCTGCGCGCTTCGGTCTCGCTCGTCATCGCCGCGCTGGCGGCCGAAGGCGAGACCATGGTCAACCGCGTCTATCACCTCGACCGCGGCTTCGAGCGGCTGG
>CAYWHF010000358.1:0-3350 GCA_964457695.1 uncultured Methylocapsa sp. | reverse complement strand
CCCGGCTTGTAGTGTGAGCCGGAGGCCAAGAACCAGATCGCATTCGCCGATGTGATCCTTCTAAATAAGATCGATCTTGTTAGCACGGACGAAGTCAGCGAAATCGAGGCGCGCATTCGCGCGATAAACCCTTATGCCAAGCTGCATAAGACTGAAAACTGCGCGCTCCCGCTTGACGCCGTGCTCGGCCGTAACGCCTTTGACCTCGATCGCGTCCTGGAACTGGAGCCCGAATTTCTCAACACCGAGGACCCTCATGATCATGAGCATCATGGACACGAGCACCATGAGGCGCAAGGCCTAAAACATTATCATGACGAAGAGATGCAAGCGGTGGCGCTATCCGTCGACGGCGACGTCGATCCGCAAAAATTCCTGGCGTGGCTGCAAGACTATGTCGCGCGGGACGGAGCTTCGATTTTGCGTCTGAAGGGCATCGTTGCGTTTAAAGACGAGCCGAAGCGTTTTGTTGTTCAAGGGGTTCACATGTTGCTTGAGGGCGATCTTCAGCGTGAATGGCGGCAAGGCGAAAAGCGGGTAAGCAAACTCGTCTTGATCGGGCGCAAATTGCCGAAAGACGTCATCCGGCAGGGATTTTTGAATTGCGCAGCGTAACCCACATTACACGGCATCATGCCCGCCCCCGCGCTTGCCGCCCATTTTACACCGCTTGATGCCGGTGCTCCCGTCGCTGCAGCCGGCTTTCTTGGGCTCGTTCCAGCGCTTGCGCTCGACGATGGAGATGTGCTGCTCGTAGGGCCCAATGGTCCGCTTCGCGTTGCGGCGCATCCAGGCGGTGCCATTCTCGTTGCCGCAGCAGCAGGAGGCAAGTTCATCACCGGCGGCGGCGACGGCCGCGTAGTCGCCGTCTCGGACGATGGCTCTACCCGAGAAATCGCCGATGAAAAAGGCAAATGGATCGATGCGCTTGCCGCGCGTGAGGATGGCGCGATCGCTTGGTCCTGCGGCAAGTATGTGCGAGCCCGCGATCCCTCCGGAAGCGTCAAGACCGTTGCGGCACCTTCGAGCGTGCGCGGCCTCGCCTTTATGCCGAAAGGCTACCGGATCGCATTCTCCCATTACGATGGCGCAAGTCTGTGGTTCCCGAATACCGCGGCATCCTTGGACCGCTTCGAATGGAAGGGGTCGCATCTTGGCTTGGCTCCGTCTCCAGACGGGCGATTCATCGTGACCGCAATGCAGGAAAACGAACTGCATGGCTGGCGCATCGCAGACAAGACCGACATGCGCATGCGCGGCTATCCTGCAAAAACGCGTTCCTTGTCGTGGTCAAGCGACAGCCATTGGCTTGCAACATCGGGCGCCAACGTCGCTGTTATGTGGCCATTCCGGGACAAGGATGGGGCACTCGGCAAGGCTCCGCTCGAATGCGGCGCGCGCGACGTAAAGATCACCCATGTTGCGTTCCATCCCAAATTACCCATGCTGGCGCAGGGTTATGAAGATGGGCTTTTGTTGCTTTGCCGGATCCTCGACGGGGCCGAAATCATCCTGCGCTCTTCGCAAATGTCGGCGGCGGCGGCGATCACGGCCCTTTCTTGGGATCATTCAGGCGGCAGGCTATTGTTTGGCGCCGCGGATGGGACTGCCGGTTTCTTAAACATGTCAGGCTTGAATCCAAATCCATGATTCCAAGCGGACAGAAGCGGCAAATGCTACGCGCCCTTGCCGTTAATTCGGCAGCCAGCCCAAGGAGACGCAGAGGAACAGAAAAATTCCCATCACCCCCCGGTAGACGGCAAACGGCCATGCCGAATAGCGTTCGAGGATTCGCAATAAGCCCCAAATCGCGGCAAACGCCGAAAGCGACGCGATCAAGAGGCCAAACGCCAGGACCGACCAGGCATAAAGGTCGAGATGCGCGCGGAATAATTCCCAAATCTCCTTAAGACCCGCGCCGGCGATCGCTGGAACACCCAAAAGAAATGAAAACCGTGCAGCCTCATCGCGCTTGAGATCCCTGAACAAAGCCGCGGTCAATGTCGAGCCCGATCGCGACACTCCGGGAATGAGAGCGCCGGCTTGGGCGAGCCCTATGATAAGCGCGTCAGTCAAAGTCGCATCGTCGATTGTCCGCTTGTGTCTGGAGTAGAGCTCGGAAATCGCGAAGAGACCTGACATGACGACGCAGGCGATGGCGATCACGGTCAAGCTGCGCAGGGGCGATTGGCAAGCGTTAAGGACGGGTGCCAACAGCATCCCGGCCACGACAATCGGAATTGTCGCGAGAACAATCCAAACCACGAATCGGAAGTTCCAATCCCTGAAATCGAGCCGCCGCACCGCGCCAAGCGCACCCAATCCGATGCCACGCACGTCTACCCAATAGTAGCTGACGACGGCGGCTAGCGCCGCGACCTGCATCGCCGCGGAAAAGGCAGATCCGGGGTCGCGCCAGCCGAGGAAGGCCGGAACAATCCGCAGATGCGCAGTCGAAGAAATTGGCAGAAGCTCGGTGATGCCCTGGACGACGCCAAGCACGCCGACTTTTGCGTAGCCGAGAGCGACAAACCCGGTATCGAGCCCTTGAGTGCAGGCAGAGGCCATAAATAGGTTCCTGGTAAGCTCTCCTCAATTTGCCGCCGAAAGTGGCAAATTCGCGCCCGACTTGCGCAGATTTTACCGTAAAGATCAAGCCGCCGCCCTCCCTGTTGCCGGCGCTGTTGCGGCTTTGAATAATTCACCGCTTATTGCTTTTAGCACTAATCAAATTTTTAACGATTTGTTTAGCAACCGATTCATACACATTAACACGATATTAGCTACGATATAATTTACAATACTTACACTTCGACGTTTGAAATGCTATATCCTGATTTATACTTATTTTTACTATGGATAAACTGTCATAAGCAATGTGGACTTTCCTATTTTGGCCAGATTTACGATGCTTGATCCATGAGAATTTACTGGTCCCCCGCTATTGAATCTTTGAACAGGATCACAGCATGATGCGCAAATTTCTGCTTCCCGCGGCGTTCCTGGCCGCGGCCGCGCCGGCCGTAGCGGCCGATATTCCTTCCCCCCCGCCACCTCCCTATACGCCGCCGCCTCTCTTTACATGGACCGGTCTCTACCTCGGCGGCCAAATCGGCTATGCTTGGGGAACGGATACGGTGACCGTTCATCCGTTCGGCTTCGGGACAGATTTTACTCCGAATGGCGTCGTCGGCGGAGGCCACATCGGCTACAATCTGCAGCTCAGCCAAATCGTCGCTGGGCTTGAAGGAGACATCGAAGGAACTGGCATTAGCCGGAACTTCAGTCCTGGCGGTGCAATCTACAATACGAGCGTGTCCGCGCAGGGCTCAATTCGCGCGCGGCTCGGT
>CAYWHF010000357.1:0-3362 GCA_964457695.1 uncultured Methylocapsa sp. | reverse complement strand
GTATTTTCCAAAAGAAGAATGTCGCCGTCCTTCATCGCCTGGACCGCGCTTTTCGCGACATCTCCGGCGCATTCGGAAGCAAAGCCGATATAGCGTCCGAGCCGGCGCTCGAATTCGACCGCAACCGGTTTTAACGAATTTTTCGCATCGGGTCCGCATTTTGGCCGCCCGAGATGCGAGAGAATGATCACCTTGGCTTTCCGGTCCGAAATCTCGCGAATATTTGCCAGCACGCGCTCGATGCGCGTCGCATCCGTGATTCGGTAATCCTCGATGGGGACATTGAGGTCGGCGCGCACAAGCACGCGCTTGCCCGCGACATCCACATCGTCGAGAGTCCGGAAGACATAAAAAGGTGCCGGCCGCGTCATAGGAGCTTTCCCATAGCCGCGGCGACATCGGCCATGCGGTTCGAAAAACCCCATTCATTGTCGTACCAGGACATCACGCGCACAAATGTCCCATCCATGACTTTGGTTTGATCCAAATGGACGACCGAGGAATGCGGGTCGTGATTGAAATCCGCCGACACGTTCGGGCTTTCGGTGAAGGTGAGGATGCCTTTCATCTGCTGTTTTGCGGCTTGCCTCACCGTCTCCTTGATTTCGTCCGCCGTCGTCTTGCGCTTGGCGACGAATTTGAGATCGACGACCGAGACATTTGGGGTCGGCACGCGGATTGCCGCGCCATCGAGTTTTCCATTGAGCTCGGGCAGAACGAGGCCAACGGCACGCGCCGCGCCCGTCGTTGTGGGGATCATCGAAAGCGCCGCGGCGCGGGCCCGGTAAAGATCCTTATGATAAGTATCGAGCGTCGGCTGGTCGCCGGTATAGGAGTGGATCGTCGTCATGAAGCCGGTTTCGATGCCGATTGCGTCATTCATAATTTTGGCGACCGGGGCAAGGCAATTGGTCGTGCAGGAGGCATTCGAAACAACGAGATGATCCTTTGTCAGCTTTTCGTGATTGACCCCGAAAACCACGGTCAGATCCACATCGTCTCCGGGCGCGGAGATCAGCACCCGCTTTGCGCCCGCCTTGAGATGCGCGGAAGCTTTTTCCTTCAAAGTGAAGAGCCCGGTGCATTCGAGCGCGATATCGACATCGAGCTCTCTATGCGGCAGCTCCTTCGGATCGCGGATCGCGGTGACTTTTATTTGCCCGCCGCCGCAATCAATAAAATCTTTGCCGGTTTTGATCTCGCCCGGAAAACGGCCGTGCACCGAATCGAAGCGCAGCAAATGGGCGTTTGTCTCGACGGGCCCAAGATCGTTGATGGCAACAATTTGAATGTCGTTGCGCTTCGACTCGACGATTGCACGCAAAATATTGCGGCCGATGCGGCCAAATCCATTGATAGCGACTCTAATCGCCATAGCGTCTCCTTGCTTTATGGTGAACAAACGAACAATGCGCGAGGCAAGCAGTTTCGCGTTTGTTGAAGAAGAGGGTCAATGACCATAACGCGTTAGCGCCGCGGCTGCGACGGCTTCTGGCGTGATTTTGAAAAAATTGTAAAGGTCTTTGTACGGCGCGCTCGCGCCAAAACCCGTCATGCCAACAAAAATTCCGTCTTCGCCAATGATCGCATCCCAGCCTTGACGCACCGCCGCCTCGACGCCAATGCGAATGGGCGCATCACCAATAATCTCCTGCCGTTTGGCGGGATCCTGCTTCAAGAAAAGATCCACGCAGGGCACCGAGACGACTCGCGCGGCGATTTTGCTTTCGGCCAAAATCCTTTGCGCGGAAAGTGCAATCGAGACTTCCGAACCAGAGGCAAAAATCGAAACTTTTGCCGGTTCACCCTTTGCGGAGGCGGCTTCATAGGCCCCCGCCGCGCATAAATTATTGGGCGTGTAAAGGCTGCGAAACGGCGGCAGATTTTGCCGCGTCAGAGCAATCAAGCAGGGCGAGGTTTTGGTTTCGAGCGCAAGCTGCCAGCATTCGAGCGTCTCGGTTTGATCGGCCGGGCGGAAAATAAGCAGGTTGGGCATGGCGCGTAACGCGGCCAGGTGCTCAACCGGCTGATGGGTTGGGCCATCCTCTCCAAGGCCGATCGAATCATGGGTAAAGACCTGGATCACGTGAATGCCCATGAGCGCGGCGAGGCGCAGTGCCGGGCGGCAATAATCGGAAAAAATCAAGAATGACGCGCCGGAGGGAATAAAGCCGCCATGGAGCGCGATGCCATTGATCGCCGCAGCCATGCCGTGCTCGCGCACACCCCAATGGATGTAGCGTCCGCCATAGGACCCAGGCGCGATCTCCGGTGTCGCGGAAACTTTGGTGTTGTTCGAAGGCGTGAGATCGGCAGAGCCGGTCAAAAGCTCGGGAACGGCTTTCGCCAGAACTTCAAGCACCGCCTGGGAGGCCTTTCGCGTGGCGGCGGGCGCAGAGTCCGCGGCGAGCTTTTGCTTATAGGCCAAGACCGCTGCGCCCAAAGCTGGCGGCAGATCGCCGCGCAAACGGCGCTCGAATTCCGCGCGCTTGTCGGCGGGCAGGACATTGAGCGCTGCGGTCCACGCCTTGCGGAGTTTCGCACCGCGTTTGCCGGCTTTGCGCCAGGCCGCCAAAATGGGTTCGGGTACGGTAAAAGGCTCGTAAGGCCAGTCGAGGTTGCGCCTTACACCGGCAACCTCCTCGGCCCCGAGCGGCTCGCCATGCGCCTTCGATGTGCCTGCTCTGGTTGGTGCGCCGAAGCCGATTGTCGTCCGGCAGGCAATGAGGCTCGGCTTTGGCGATTTTTGCGCCTTGCGAATAGCGCGCAATATGGCGTTCTGGTCATGCCCATCGACACGAACAGCATTCCAATTGCACGCTTGAAACCGCTTCACCTGGTCGACCGAGTCGGCAAGCGAAGTTGGCCCGTCGATCGAAACGCGATTGTCGTCGTAAAGGACGATCAACCGGTTAAGCCCAAGATGCCCAGCGATGGCGATGGCCTCTTGGCTGACTCCTTCCATGAGATCGCCGTCGGACGCCAGCACATAGGTGCGGTGGTCGACGATTGGCCCGAATTCGGCATTCAGCATGCGTTCGGCGAGCGCCATGCCGACCGCCGTGCCGAGCCCCTGGCCAAGCGGGCCGGTGGTCGTTTCCACCCCTGGCGTGTGGCGGTATTCCGGATGTCCGGGCGTCCTCGATCCAAGCTGGCGGAACCGCTGCAGCTCGGCAATTGGCATGTTCGGAGCGCCGGTAAGGTATAGCAGCGCATAGAGCAGCATCGAGCCATGGCCGGCGGAAAGGACAAAACGGTCGCGGTCGGGCCAATCGAGGGTCCCCGCATCATATTTCAGCACCTTGGTGAAGAGGACGGTTGCGATATCCGCCGATCCCATAGGCAAGCCTGGGTGCCCGGAT
>CAYWHF010000356.1:0-3363 GCA_964457695.1 uncultured Methylocapsa sp. | reverse complement strand
GCATTTTTGCGGATTTCGATCCAGATGCCGTGATGCACCTCGCCGCCGAGAGCCATGTCGATAGGTCGATTGATGGCCCGGCCGATTTCATCAATACCAATGTCGTCGGAACCTATGTTTTGCTCGAAGCCGCGCTTGCCCATTGGCGCACGCTCGGCGCGCGCGCGACCGGCTTCCGCTTTCATCACATTTCGACCGATGAAGTATTTGGCACGCTCGAACAGGGCAGGAAATTTACTGAAGCTACAAGCTACGATCCGCGCTCGCCCTATTCGGCCACGAAAGCGGCGTCGGACCATTTGGTCCGGGCCTGGGGCCATACCTATGGCCTGCCGGTCCTCGTCACTAATTGCTCGAACAATTATGGCCCGCATCAATTCCCGGAAAAGCTCATCCCATTGACGATCATTAAGGGTTTGGCGGGCGAGCCTATGCCGGTCTATGGCAAGGGAGAAAATGTCCGCGATTGGCTGTTCGTCGAGGATCATGCCGAGGCGCTCACATTGGTGCTCGAACGCGGCAGGGTTGGCGAGACCTATAATATCGGCGGCAACGCCGAGCGCCGGAACATCGATGTCGTCTATGCGATTTGCGATGCCGTCGATGGCCTCAAGGGCAAGGACGAAAAGTCCTGCCGCGAACTTGTGGCTTTCGTTTCGGACCGGCCGGGGCACGACTTTAGATACGCAATCGATTTCTCCAAGCTTAGGACGGAATTGGCCTGGTCGCCCCGGCACGGTTTTGAGGAGTGCCTTGTCACGACGGTCAGGTGGTATATCGAGAACAGGGCATGGTGGGAGCCGCTGCTCGCCGAGCATGACGCCAGCGCGCGGCGCGGCCTTGCACGATTGAGCGCTTGATCCCGTGCGAATCCTTCTGCTAGGCGGCACAGGGCAGGTTGGCGAGGAGCTGCGCGCTGCGCCATTGCCGGAGGGCGTCGAGATTGCCGCGCCCGCGCGCGGAGATCTCGATCTCGCCGATCCTTCCGCAATCGCGCGCGTCGTCGCGGCGGAGCGGTGGAGCGCCGTGATCAATGCGGCCGCTTACACGGAAGTCGACCGGGCCGAAAGCGAGGAGGAGTTGGCGTTCGCCATCAATGCGCAAGCGCCGGCTCAACTTTCGGCCGAGACCACGCGCTACGCAATTCCGCTCATTCACATCTCGACCGATTACGTGTTCGACGGGAGAAAGGGCGCGCCTTACGTGGAGCAAGACGAGACGGCGCCGGTCAATGCCTATGGGCGCAGCAAGCTCAAAGGAGAGATGGGCGTCCGCGCCGCCAACCCGCGCTACGTCATTCTGCGCACCTCTTGGGTCTATAGCCCCTATCGCCAGAATTTCGTGAAAACGATTTTGCGCCTTGCGGCCGACCGCGAGCGGCTGGCCATCGTCGCGGATCAGCGCGGCTGTCCGACCGCGGCAGAAGATATCGCCAAGGCCTGCCTCGGCATCGCCCTTGCATGCGCATCAGACCCGGAGTGCGCAGCCTATGGCACCTATCATTTTGCCGGCGCCGGCGAGGCGAGCTGGTTCGAATTTGCCAGTGCGATCGTGGATATGGCATCGGGCAGAACGGGAAGGGCGCCGCAAGTAGCGCCGATTAGGACCATTGATTATCCAACGCCTGCGCGCCGCGCACCAGATACGAGGCTCGATTGCACGGCGGTAGCGCGCGCCTTCGGGGTTAGTGCGCCGCCATGGCGCCAGAGCCTCGAACACACCGTCGATCGTTTGCTTTCCAACAGGGGGTTCTCGTGAAAGGCATTATTCTCGCTGGAGGTTCTGGTACGCGCCTTTACCCGGCAACGCTCGCCGTCAACAAGCAGCTGCTGCCGATATACGATAAGCCGATGATCTATTATCCGCTGTCGGTTCTGATGCTGGCAGGGATTCGCGACATTCTGCTGATCTCGACTCCTGAACATCTGCCGTTTTACCGCAATTTGCTGGGCGATGGGACAACGTGGAACATCACCCTCAGCTATATCGTCCAGGATCAGCCGGTCGGCCTTGCGCACGCGTTTATCCTCGGCCGGAAATTTGTCGGGGGGGACCGGGTTGCCCTGATCCTCGGCGACAACGTTTTTTATGGGCATGGTCTCAGCGTCGAACTTTCTGCCGCGGTGGAGCGCGAGAAAGGCGCAACGGTATTTGCATATTATGTCGGCGAGCCGAACCAGTATGGCGTCGTCAAATTCGACGAGGCCGGCCGGCCGGTCGAAATTATTGAAAAGCCGGATCATTTCGTGTCGAACTGGGCGGTTACCGGGCTCTATTTTTACGACAATTCCGTCCTCGACATCGCCGCCGGACTTCGCCCTTCTGCGCGGGGCGAACTCGAGATCACGGACGTCAATCGCCGCTATTTGGAGCTTGGCCAACTAAACGTCGAAAAACTCGGGCGCGGCTTCGCCTGGCTCGATACCGGAAGCCATGATACGCTCTTGGAAGCGGCCGAGTTTGTGAAATCCATCCAACACCGGCAGGGTCTATTGGTCGGATGTCCCGAGGAAATTGCCTTCGCCAAGGGATTTATCGACGAGGCTCGTCTGCGAAGCCTCGCCGCCAAATATGGCAAGACGGCCTATGGCCGCTATCTGCAGCGGCTATGCGATGAACCGCTCGCACGCAATGCGCCGGGTGCACCCGCGCTGCAGCCGGACGATGCCGCAGACGTCAGTCCGGCGCGGATCCCCGCGGCGTAAACTTGCCGCCTCAGTTGCGGGCGGACGCCTGAACTGCGCCAAGCAAACTGGTTGGCGCGAACCCTGCTATGAACAAACTCTTCGCGCGCCGCCGCATCAATTTGCAGCGCGTGACAACAGCTGTTGATCGCGAGGAGGCGGGCGAACACCTCCGGCTGCCAAATCTCCAAATCCCTCTCCTCGAAGGAAAGCCATTGTTCTCGGCAGACAAATGCGCTCGAGATCATAATTTTCGAGGACGGTTTGACGGGCGCGCGCGCGGATCGCACGATAATGCTTGCGGTTCGCGAGCGCGTCGATCACGCAATCGGCCAACCTTTCGAAATCGAAAAACGGTACCAGCAGGCCATTCTTATTGTTTTCGATGACCTCGCGAACCGGCGCCGTATCTGACCCCACCACCGCGCATCCGGCACTCATAGCCTCAAGCAGCGACCACGACAACACGAATGGATAGGTGAAATAAACATGCGCCGATGAAATTTGGAGCGCGCGCAAATAATCAATCCATGGCAAATGATTGGTAAAGTGAATCCTGTCAATATCGACTCGATCCGCAACCTCGCGGAGAAAGATTGATTTCCAGCTATCGCCATTCGGCGGATTTTCCCCATAAGATGTGCTGTGGCCCCCGACGATCAGGATTTCCCACCTTGGC
>CAYWHF010000355.1:0-3378 GCA_964457695.1 uncultured Methylocapsa sp. | reverse complement strand
GTCCGTCGAAAGCGGCAGGGATAATGGTCGCTTGCGTCACAAGGTCTTTATTCATGGCTGCCGTTCATCGCTCGATCAACCGGGCGGCGGATAAATCGTTTGTCGATCTCTGTGTCGAAATCACAACAGGCAAAACAAATTTCGCATAAGGCCGATGCGGAATCCGGGGTCCGCGGCGATCCGGTTACGAGTTACAAAACTCCTCTCGCGGCAAATTGTGCATCTTGCTCCCCGCGCGAGCAAGCCTCGTCGCCCCGCTTCGCATTAAATACCTCGCCAATCCGGAATGCAAATCCCCCAAACCCTGCCGGATGCCTCCGGCAAAATCGGCTACTTCCTTAACGTAACGCAAATCAATCGTCTCAATTAGAGACATAATCGATGCCCTTTTACGACCGGAACAAATATTCAATGGGCATTGAATGGAATTTCCGTAGCAAAACAACCGATTCCGTTTAGGCAAATCTTAAAACACCCTGCGTATTTTGATAGTCCAAAGGGTCAGTCTGGTGTGTGAGTCTTGAACATGGCCGAGCCAACTCGTTTCCGCGCAAAATATGTCATCGGGCCGGACGGGAGTCCTTTGACCGTGGCCGATTTGCCGCCTTCGACCACCAAGCGCTGGGTGATCCGCCGCAAGGCGGAGGTCGTGGCCGCGGTGCGCGGTGGCCTGTTGTCGCTCGACGAGGCGTGCCGGCGTTATACGCTCACCGTCGACGAGTTTTTATCCTGGCAATTGTCGATCGACCGGCATGGGCTCGCCGGACTGCGCACGACCCGCATTCAGCAATATCGGCCCGACGCCGGAGCGAGCAGGCCCTTGGGTCACGCCTTTGCCGCGTCCATGCCGTCTGGAGCTGGCCGGCAATAGAGCCTGGCCGCGCGCGGATATTGCCTGCACTCAAAAATGGTCCGGCGCTTGTTCCGCCTCCTCCTCGGGCAAGCTGTGGCGCCTGACAAGAGGCAGCTGGGCCACCGAAAATAGCAAAATCAGAATGAAAATCCCGGGAAACTTAAATGCGACCCAGGTATCGTTCGATTGCGTGCGCCATATAATTTCATTGAACGCCGCGAGCGAAAAAAAGAAACCGGCCCAGCGAAATGTCAATAGCCGCCAGCCGCGTTCGGTCAGCGCCATGGCATTGTCGAAAACGACCGGCAGCAGAGATTTGTTCATCAAAAGCCCGCCGATGAGCACCACGCCGAAGGCAACGTAAAGCACGGTCGGTTTCATCTTGATGAAGGTCGTGTCCTGCAAGTAAAGCGTGAGCCCGCCGAATACCAAGACCAGCAGCGTGGTCGCGAGCGGCACGGCGGGCAGCTTTCGCGTCATTGCGAACGACACGCAAAGCGCCGCCGCAACCGCCGCCATCAAGACGAGCGTCGCGGTAAAAAGCCCGCCATTTTGTCCGCTCAAAATTTTCGTGGGCAAGAAAGGCGCAACCATGGGCGCAAACAATTTCGGCCGCGCGTTGGCGAAAAAAAACAGGATCAACGGGCCCAATTCGACGGCGAATTTGAGCCACGTCGAGGGCCGCTGCTGTTCGCTTTTCTGCCCGGAACCTTCACTCGCGATTTTGTTCATGCGCCTCGATCCTTTCAAAGCCGACGCCGCAAAGCACTTCGACCCTTCACCCCTCGGACCAAGTGATCCTGTTCGATGCGAGCTTTGCCTTACGCGAAAACCGCGCGCGCTGGCTCTACACTGGCATTACGCGCGCCGCAAAGCGCCTCGGAAATGTGGTTTGATCTGTGCTTGTAAAGTTGCCTGGCTTTTTCCACCTAGAGGACCTAATCCCATTGGTATACTGGAACCACTCCATGCGCTGTGGATAAGCATCGTGCTTCCGCACTCGGTCTCGACTGTCGATCGCCTCGAGAGTAAATTAACGGTCGATCCTATCCTGCCGCCTGTCCAGCGTGAGAACCGTCATGAACGTTATCAATGTCATAGAGCCTTACCGGTCTCAGGACACCTGGTTTTTCGACGATCCAAAAGTAGGTCTTCAAGCGGAACCGTTTATCGAAGGCGCCGACACCATCATTGACCGTATCACCGCGGATCTTCCTGATGCTGATCGCGGTTTCATCATGCTCTTCTCGGGAAAACCCTTTCCTGGCAGTATGAAGGAAACGTATACTACTCGCCCGACCTTGATGCCGAGGGATGGCTCTGCGCAGCTCTCCTTCTCTACTTTGAAACGGCGCCGTCAGAGATTTTCATCCAGGTGAAGGCAAAAACCGGTTCTTCAAAGGCTGACGGATGAAGGTCGCGCGAGGACGGCTCGTGTTACGCTCAGCTGCCCCGCAAATCACCGCCACGAACTTGGGCTGTGGCACCGATTGTTTTGGGATGACGACAGCGTGGGGCACGAGGCTCGACACAACTGGAAGACCTAAACACCTAGTTTCGTGAGCATCGACTCATGATGATCGACGTCATTGCGAGCAGCGGCGAAGCAATCCGGGCGGACCGCCTGAGCCTAATCTCACTCGAAATTGTACTTCGTCCGATGATGAGCAAGATATCCCTTCATCTTTTGTGAAGGCTCTATTCGCAAAATGCCGCCTAAGTTCAATTGTTCTCGATCGGCGGAAGCGTGGCGACAGTTACGTGGTACCCGTACCAGCCGTCCTGATTTAGCCAGATAGGATCTTTTGTGCCGAGCCTATCCGGAGGCATCGATGACTTTTCGCTAAGCTCCGCGATGATTCGAGCAACTTGCGTCTCAATAGTTTGTCTCATAGTTTCTTTTTCCAAAGGAGTTCCCTTTCTCAAAATCATTCCAAAATCAGCTCGGTTGAGGCTCATCAATTTCATTTACGATCAACGAAATTACAGCGCTACTTACTTACCGCGCGGGAGTCACGAAAAACGCCTGGCCCCTTTCATTAAGCGTATAAACAAGTCCGCCGATCTGAATGACAACGGTCGTATTTGTGAAACCTTTCAGCCCGTCATTGGTCCCCGAACCGGCGCCCTGAAAAAAAGGAGATGGTTATTTTCATCATAGACATAGACAAATTTTCCGCGTTGCACGGCAAGGGCAATAGCCATGGTTTTGTGGATCCTGAGTTCGATTAGCGCGCAAATCTAATCCGCCGCGATTGGAAAAAGCTTAAAACTATGTTCGAAACTCGTCGCGCGCCGTAACTTTCGATCACCAGCGGATCTTACATCAAAGAAACCTTCTAGTGCCGCGCCCAGCCATCGAAGCACCGCAGCCGCCGGATTTGGATCGGACAAAAAATTGCGCGATCTTACAATATTCAAGGCGAAGCCGTGTGTTCGCTCTTGTAAGGTTTTGGGCCGCGACCTTACCAAAATGTTTCGAGACCTGTGTGCAAGTGTTTGCAGAGGCTTGCCTTGCGATTGGT
>CAYWHF010000354.1:0-3378 GCA_964457695.1 uncultured Methylocapsa sp. | reverse complement strand
CCGCTGGGGCGAGCTGCGCTACACGCTGCCGGGTTTTGTCTATAGCGTCGGCCTGTCCCCCGTGATAGCGGCAGCAGCCGAGACTGCTCTCCACTTGATGCGGGAGGAGAATTGGCGCATCGAGCGGTTGCGCCAGAACGCCACATTCTTCATGAATCTTGCCCATGAAGCAGGGCTCGATACGGGACCGGCGATCGGGCGCGGCGTGGTTCCGGTCCTTTTCTCCGACAGCTATGAGACTCTCGCGGCATCGAGTCATCTTATGGACAATGGCTATTATGTGCCGCCAATTATTCAGATCGGAGTTCCAAAGGACCAGCCGCGCCTGCGTTTCTTCATTTCGGCGTTGCACACCGAGGCGGAGATCAGGGGCGTCACGGAATTGCTAGCCACGCGCGAGATTCGGCGCGCGGTCCCGGCGGTTCGCTCGCTGAGCGCTGCAACCTGACGGATTCGCCAGGGTTCAACGCGCATTTCATATCATGCGTGTCAATTCAGCCGCGCGGTCGGGCAATTGGGGATCCGCTGCAAGCCGTCCGAGGCTCGCGTGCAACAGAGCAACGCCCATGAGCGCCAGCGCACCCGCGATAGACATTGTTCCCGCCGGCGGGCTTTTGAATTTTCTCGCTTTCTGCCGTCTTCCCCGTCTTCTCTATCGCGGTCATGAGGGGTTCGCGCCGCCTCTTGATGCCGACCGGTGGGGGTTATTCTCGCGAAGGCTCAATCCGCACTTCAAACGCGTCAAATCGCAGTTCTGGCTTGCCCGCAAGAATGGCAAGCTCGCCGGCCGGATTTTCGCCCAGATGCACGATGAGGCTTGCGCGCCGCGCGGCGCATCGCGGGCACAATTCGGATGTCTCGATGCCATTGACGACGACGATGTTGTCGCCGGCCTGACGCGCGCCGCTGAGGAGTGGCTGCGGCAGCGTGGCGCGTCGCAGGTGCATGGGCCGTTCTCGCCGTCGATCAATAGTGAATCGGGTCTGCTTGTCGAAGGGTTTGCGGAGATCCCAATGATTGCCGTGCCCTGGCATCCGCCTTATTTGGGCGCCTCATTGGAACGGCAGGGTTATGTCAAGGCACGAGACCTCATTTCCTACCGTTACGATGTGGGCGAGAAGGACCGGCTGGCGGGACCCGAAATAATCTCCCGGCCCGAATGGCGCAACAGACTCAAGATCAGAGCCGTTGACCTCAGAGATCTCAAACAAGAATCGAGGACCATTGTCGATATTTTCAATGACGCGTGGAGCGAAAATTGGGGCTTTGTTCCCTTTACGCTCGACGCCTTCGTTTCAACGGCCGAGGAGCTCAAATTGGTCGCACCTGGCAAAAGCGGGTTCTTGCAGGGTGGGTTCATGATCGAAATCGACGGCATGCCGCAGGCTTTTGGTCTCATTCTGCCGAATTTGCATGAAATAATGGCTGATCTTGGAGGGCGTCTCTTTCCTTTTGGCGTGCTGCGCTTGATCTTGCGGATTCGTAGCCACGGATACAAGTCTGGGCGGCTTGCACTCTTAGGCATCCGGCGCGCCTTGCATCGCAGGGCCACCGGCGGCGCGGTCATCTTGGCGTTCATTGCCGAATTGCGCCGGCGCGTCGTTCTGAATGCGATCGAGCAAGTGGAATTTGGCTGGGTTTTGGAGGACAACCATGGAATGCGGCGGCCGATCGAACTCTCCGGCGGGCGTGTCTGCAAGGTGCATCGCGTCTATGAAAAAAATCTCGCCGCTTGATCTCGTAACCTTGTCTTTGGTGCAAGCCCCTATGGTTTTTGAAAAAGCGATGGAGCGGCTATCGTGTGAGCTGAGAGCCCCCTGCGGGGTCCAAGGAGGAGCTAAGCATGAGCACTAACGCTTTTCCTCTCTGGGACCTTCCTCGCATCGAGGCCCAAGTGCGCGACTCTCAAGAGCGCGTGGCAAACTTCATTCCAACGACGCTGCCGCGTCCGCATCCGCCGCGCCGCCGCGCTATTTTGGCGGCGCATCCCGAAGTTGCCGCTCTCATTGGCCATGACCGGAGGACCGCGGCGATTACTCTTTGCGTGGTCGCGGGCCAAACGGCGATCGCCGCGATCTTCGGTTCGCTCGGATTCTCCTATTGGTGGGCGGCGTTGGCTGCGGCCATTTGCATCGGCGCCTTTGCCAATCACGCAATGTTCGTTGTCATCCACGATGCGACGCATAATTGCATTTTTAAATCCAATACTTTGAACAAATGGTCCGCAATCCTCGCCGATCTGCCAAACACCTTGCCAACCGCAATGGGATTTCGCTGCTATCACATGAAGCATCACTCCCACCTCGGCGATTATGAATATGACGCCGATCTTGCGAGCCATTGGGAAGTGCGCCTCTTTGGCAAGAGCGCGCTCGGCAAGGCGGCATGGATGTTCATTTTTCCGATTTTTCAGGTGACCCGCCTTGGCCGCCTGAAAGGCTCGGTGCCGATGTGGGGCAAATGGACGTTTATTAATGCGGGCTGCGTTGCGCTTTATGATCTTGCCGTCTTGTTCTGCTTTGGCCCAAATGCGCTTTTTTATCTTTTTGCGTCATTCTGGTTTTCGGTCGGCGGTCTGCACCCGCTTGGCGCGCGCTGGCTGCAGGAGCACTATACGCCCGATGCGTCACAAGAAACGTTTGGCTATTACGGCATCCTAAACCGGGTCGCGCTCAACATCGGCTATCACAATGAGCATCACGATTTTCCGGATATTCCCTGGAGCAGCTTGCCTTTGCTGAAGCAAATGGCGCCGGAATTTTATGACGATCTCAAAGCGCACAAATCCTGGTGCGGCCTGTTGATCAAATTCATCTTCGACCCGCAATTTACGCTTTATACGCGGGTGGACCGCAGCATCGCCCGGAACGCTAAGACGCCTCGTTGAACTGATCGGCTGCCGGCAAAACGTCTGAATCATGCCGCGTCTTAGGTGTACGCTTCCAAGAGTCGTTGGCTCCGAGGACAGTTTTCAGGATCGAAGGTGCGTTCGATAGGCTCACATAGATCATCAGCGGCACGAGCGACGCGAGCGTGGCGAAGTAGCGCCACAAGAGGCCCCGGCGCAAGATCAGATAGGGCATGAGTGTCAATCCCACGCCAATGGTCAGAATTATGGCCGCCGCCGCTGCCATGACCGGCTGATAAAAGGCCATATCGCCGCCGCGGACAATTGCGGTCAGCGCCAAGGAAAGGGTGCCCAGCGCGACGCAGGGATAAAACATCTGGATGAGAATGAGAGACGTCGCCGAAACCTTTCTCCAAACTGGCCAGCCGGCCGTCCAGAGTTCGCCGAGGAGCTTGCGGGCAACCTGAACGAAGCCATTGGACCAGCGCCTCTGCTGCACGCGCCAAAGTCCGACTTTAACCGGGACCAAC
>CAYWHF010000353.1:0-3396 GCA_964457695.1 uncultured Methylocapsa sp. | reverse complement strand
TGTAATGCAAAAGGAAGCGCTCCTTATAAGTGCCCTCGAGACTGTCGACGAATTGTTCGTCTTCTCCCGTGCCAAGCGTTGCGACAACAAGCGCCTGCGTCTCGCCGCGGGTGAAAAGCGCCGAGCCATGGGTTCGGGGCAGGACGCCAACCTGCGAGATGATCGGGCGCACGGTTCTCACGTCGCGCCCGTCGATACGGATACCGGTGTCGAGGATGTTCCAGCGAACGACCTTGGCTTGCAGTTCGTGAAAGCCTTCGGCAACCTCCTCGGCAGAAAATTTCGAATTGCCATTGGCCGGGAGAAGCGCCGCCATGGCTTTGTCGCGAACGGCGTCGACCGCCGCGTAGCGCTCTTGCTTTGCGGTGATCTTATAGGCCTCGCGCAATTCGGCCTCGGCCACTTCGCGGAGCGCCGCTTCGAGCGCGCTTTTATCGGCAACGGCGAGATCGCGCGGCGGCTTGGCGGCCTTTTCGGCAAGGCGGATGATCGCGTCGATCACCGGCTGGAAACCCTTATGTCCGTGCATCACGGACATAAGCATCGTTTCCTCGGAAGTTTCCTTCGCTTCCGACTCGACCATCAGAACGCCATCGCCCGTTCCGGCGACGACAAGTTCGAGATCCGAATTCTTCAGCTCCTCGAGCGGCGGATTGATTTTGAGCATCCCATTGATGAAACCGACACGCGCGGCCCCGACGGGCCCCATGAAGGGGACGCCGGAAAGGGTCAGAGCCGCCGAGCTCGCCACCATCGCCACGATGTCGGGGTCGTTTTCGAGGTCGTGCGAAAGCACCGTGGCGATGACTTGAGTCTCGTTGCGAAAGCCATCCGGAAACAGAGGCCGGATCGGGCGGTCGATCAGGCGCGAGACGAGGGTTTCCTTTTCGCTCGCCCGGCCTTCGCGCTTGAAATAGCCGCCGGGTATGCGCCCGGCCGCGAAGGCCTTTTCTTGATAATTGACGGTGAGCGGAAAAAAATCGGTTCCGGGCTTCGCCGACTTGGCCGAGACGACCGTGGCAAGGACGGTGGTTTCCCCATAGGCCGCGACGACCGCCCCGTCCGCTTGGCGCGCTATCCGGCCAGTCTCGAGCACGAGCTTGCGCCCGGCCCAGTCGAGTTCTTCCCGATGTATTTCGAACATTTATTGTGTCTTTCCTGGGTTGCGGTGTAACCCAAGGCCAAAGCAAGACGGCAAGAAGCTGCGCGCCAGCTCCTTGCGATCCTGCCATGAGCGATGAGTTTCACCATGGTTTGGCGCGCCGGCCCTATGCCGCCGCTACTTTGTCCACTGCCATGAAGATCTTGCACCTCTGCCGCTTTCTGCAGGCCGTTCGCGTGCAAGTTCTAGGTTTTTGCCTCCTTCCGAAGCTTAAATGCCGGAAACCGGTACTTGCCCTTCGAGCGTTGCATGCGCGCGGCAGTATCCCGGTTTGATCCTGAAACCGCCCAGGCAACGCCCTAGCGCCTGATCCCGAGGCGATCGATCAGCGATTTATACCGCGGCTCGTCTCTTGTCTTGACATAATCGAGCAGCTGGCGGCGCTGCGAAACAAGCTTGAGGAGCCCGCGGCGCGAATGATTGTCTTTGAGATGAGTCTTAAAATGTTCGGTCAGATTGGCAATTCGCTCCGTCAAAATCGCTACCTGAACCTCTGGAGAACCGGTGTCGCCCGGTTTTTGAGCATAGTCCTTAATCAGCGCTTGTTTGCGCTCGGCTGTAATCGACATCGCATGACCTCTCCGCGGGACAAGCCCTTTACCCGAAGGCAGGCCCTCAATTTTCAGGCGAAAAGGTAATTTCGCCGTGCTTTCCACGAGAATTTTGCCGCCCGCGTGGCCTGGCCAGGATGTCGTCCAGCAAGGTCAAACAGAGAGCGCATTCCCGCTTATGTAGCGCGCTTATACATGAAACTAGCCCAGAGGGAAGGGACATGGGCGATGACGCGTTTTCATTTGAAGCGGTTTTTCTACAAATAACGCCAATGGCAGCAAGAGGCTGTTCAGCGTGTTCTTTTATTGGATGTTTGGGCTTTACAGCTAATTAGAGTGTATTGGTGCCGTGGGTGCAGCGAGTGGAATGATCAATGTTCCAGGATTTGAGTTTTTCAGAAACAATTTTAGATGGTTTTACGGGAAAAGTTCCCCAAGCCGTCACTGCATTTGGCGTGATCGCTGCAATTGCAATATTGTTGACATGCTTCTTCTCTTTTACTTATAGACTGACGCGAGAGAAAAAGAAAAAGCCCGTTTTGTCAGCGTCACAAGAGAAATTGCCTGCCCTCACGGACGCAAGCAAGGACAAGGACAACGAGGCTCAGACTCAAAATGGCGACTTTCCGCCAGCCTCTCCGGTATTCCAAGCCTTCACAAAGGATCTTATTGCCAGCGCCGTCGCAAAAGGGGTTCCAGTTGCGCCCTTGCAGCATGTTCTTGGCAGTCTCGTCGCCGCGGGGATTTACGACGAAGATATTCCAGGCCGCTTGCTCGCAGCTGCCGATCAATTGGCCGAGTTGCGCGCAAAGCTCTCCAGTTGTCAGCTTCAGGGGCCTGGGGTTGAGGAGGCTCTCCTGGAAGCTTTGGCCTGTGTCGATCGGGGCGATCTTGATGACGCGATCGAAGCTCTGCGGCGCGGCAGGGAAGCGGGATGGACGGGTTGGACTGACACCGTCCACGAAGAAGCGGAATTATATGCCAAGGAGGCTTTGATCGAGCATTTGCGAGTCCGTTTTCGTGATGCGGCCACAAAATATGCTGCTGCTGCCGCGCTGATCCTGGAATCCGAGGACGGAGACGCCTGGCCGTTCTTGATCGGGCAGGCGCGCGAACTTTGCGACGACGGACGCGAGTTTGGCAATCGCGAAAGCCTGCTTCTTGCCGCCGACGTCTGTCATCGCGCGCTCGGGCTTGTGCCCCGCGAGCAGCGTCCATCCGAATGGGCCGCAACAAAGCATTGTCTCGGCCAGGCGCTTTTCATGCTTGGCGCGCGCCACAATGAGCCGGATCGCTTGGGAGAGGCAATCGAAGCCTATCTTGCCGCTCTCGAGGAATGGACTCATGACCACGCCCCGCAGGATTGGGCAAAGGCCCAAAACGATCTCGGCGACGCACTCCAAGAGCTGAGCGGCCAAGAAGGCGATCTCAATCCGTTGCGGGAGGCGGCCAAGGCCTACCGCGCCGCGCTCACGGAGCTGCATCAGCAAGCCGCGCCCTTCGATTACGCCCGCACCTACAAATCTCTCGGAGATGCGCTCAGCAGTCTTGGGATCGGCGAGGATCAAGCCGAGCGCTTAATCGATGCCGTCGACGCCTATCGAAAGGCTCTGCGCGGAACGAGCCGTGAGCTTGCGCCGGAAGAATGGGCGCTCACTCAATATAATCTCGGGCAGGCGCTTC
>CAYWHF010000352.1:0-3404 GCA_964457695.1 uncultured Methylocapsa sp. | reverse complement strand
CATTGCGCGTGGTGCTTTTGACCGAATGCTCGATGAGCGACAATGTCGCAATCCAGCACCCGGATCTCGAATTTATAAGGCCCTGCAATCTCTGCCCGCATATGAAGACGATCACGCTGCGAAAAATCCGGCGGGCGTTGGAGACAATGCGCCACGAGGTCGAAATCGAATCCGCGATCGCGCAACCGGCGCGCCGCGCCGTTGAACGCATGCTGGCCGTGCATTGATGGACTCCGCCGGCGCGAGAGACGCGTGCGTCATCATCGGCGGCGGGCTCGCGGGCCTGACCGCCGCCCTCTCCTTGGCGCCAAAGCCCGCAATTCTGTTGAGCAAGGCGCCGCTCGGATTGGAAGCAGCAAGCACGCTTGCCCAAGGCGGAATCGCTGCCAGCCTTGGTCCCGGCGATGATTTGGAATTGCATCTTGCCGATACGCTCAAAGCCGGCGACGGCCTTTGCGATGAGGAGGTCGCGCGCGCGATCCTTGGCTCTGCGCCGGCCGCCATCGAGGATTTGATAAAGCGCGGCGTTGCTTTTGATCGAGACACAAAAGGCGCGCTGGCGCTTGGCCTCGAAGCCGCGCATTCGCGCCGCCGCATCCTTCATGCCGGGGGCGATTCAAGCGGGCGCGAAATCATGCGCGCCTTGACAAGGCTTGTCCGGCAAACGCCCTCGATCACCGTGTTAGAAGGAGCTACCGCCGAGCAATTGCTCATCGACGGCAATTGCGTGACAGGGGTTTTCGCTGCAAGCAATCGCGGGCCGATGTTGTTCGAAACGGCTTGCGTGGTGATCGCGACCGGCGGCATCGGCGGCCTATTTCAATATAGCACCAATCCTGCGGGCTCCTTTGGACAGGGTTTAGCACTTGCCGCCAAGGCGGGGGCATTGCTCGCCGATCTCGAATTCATTCAGTTTCATCCAACCGCGCTCGACGGCGCGTCGTTTCCGCTCAAACTCGTGAGCGAATCGGTACGCGGCGAAGGGGCGATTTTGGCCAATGAGACGGGCGAACGTTTCATGGCGGACGTCCCCGGCGGCGAGCTTGCCCCGCGCGATATTGTCGCGCGCGCGGTGTGGCAGCAAATGGCGGCTGGCCATCGCGTCTTTCTCGACGCGCGGAACATTTTAGGCCTCGATTTTCCGCGCCGCTTTCCGGCGATTGCCGGCTTTTGCCAGGCGGAAGGCATTGATCCTGTCACGCAACCTATTCCGGTCCGCCCGGCAGTGCATTATCACATGGGCGGCATCGCCGTTGATCTTGCCGGGCGCAGCTCCGTGGAGGGGCTTTGGGCCTGCGGCGAAGCGGCTTGCACCGGTCTTCACGGCGCCAACCGCCTCGCCAGCAACTCCCTGCTCGAGGCAGCGGTCTGCGGCCAATTTGTTGCCGAGAGCATTAAGGGCACCACCCGGAGCGTCCGGCGTAAGGGCGTGCGTTGCGATACCAATACAACCCCCTCAAGCGACCCAGTTCCGGTCCAAAAAATCCTGTCTCATGCGGCAGGCGTGCTGCGCAACCGCGAAATTTTGCAAGCGGCAGCCGCCGAACTCCTTCCCGTCGCACTGGGCAGGGGGAAAGCGCGCGATCCGGCCTTGGTTGGCCTGATGATCGTGATCGCCGCCTTGCGCCGCCAAGAAAGCCGCGGCGCTCACACGCGGACCGATTTTCCCTGCCCAGCGGCGCATGCAGAAAGAAGTTTTTTGCGGCTCGACGCGGCGATTGCCGCGGCGCGCGCAATTGCTCTTGAAACAGCCGCTTGAAGTACGGGCCGCGCGATGAACCTTTCTCCTCTCGCGCGGATCATGATCGAGCCTTTGGTTCGCAACGCGCTGCTCGAAGATCTCGGCCGCGCGGGCGATCTCACCACAAATGCGATCGTTGCGCCCAGCCTCCATGCGCGGGCAGTGTTCAGGGCCCGCGAAAGAGGCGTAGTGGCCGGGCTCGATCTCGCAAAACTCGCCTTTGAACTGATTGACCCCGATATCAATGTCCAGGTTCAAATAGAAGACGGCGCGATAGCTGCCCCAGGCAGCGTCATCGCCTCCGTCAGCGGCCCGGCGCGCGGGATTCTTTCGGCCGAGCGAACCGCCCTCAATTTTCTTTGCCACCTCAGCGGTGTCGCGAGTGCAACCGCAGCCCTCGTTGTGGCTGTGCAAGGCACCAAGGCCAAAGTCGTCTGCACGCGCAAGACGACCCCGGGTCTTCGCGCGATCGAAAAATATGCGGTGCGCGCGGGAGGCGGCGCCAATCACCGCTTTGGCCTCGACGATGCCATCCTTATAAAAGACAATCATATCGCGATTGCCGGCGGCGTCGCTGAGGCCCTGCGGCGTGCCCGCGCGGCAGCCGGCCATCTCGTCAAGATCGAAGTCGAAGTCGACAATCTGGATCAGCTTCAAGAGGCGCTCGCGGGCGGAGCCGATGCGGTGCTGCTCGACAATATGAGCATGGAGCTGCTCGCAAAGGCTGTCGCAATGGCAAGCGGCCGCGCGATTACCGAAGCATCAGGTCGAATCACACCGGCATCGGCGCCGGCAATCGCCGCCACCGGCGTCGATCTCATGTCGGCCGGCTGGCTGACGCACAGCGCTCCCCAACTCGATATCGGGCTCGATTTCGACGGGTAGGTCGTATCAGCCTAAAAGTAGAGTAGCCGCGTCAAACATACGCAACCGTATCGAGAAGAGGCCTCCTCAGAGTATGTTGCGCCTCGACGCAATAACGAGCTTGATTGCAACGGCTACAGTAGATTAAATTGGATACTCCCGCGCCTGCAATCGCAGTGGGGACGCCGGATGAGAAAAGAACTTGCCTTCCTCCGCCGCGGCCACGAGCGCCATTGGGTTGGCGATGGTTTTCCGGTTCGAACCATTTTCTCCTACGATCGCGACGCTGCAACGCTCTCTCCCTTCCTTCTCCTCGATTATGCCGGGCCGGAGAATTTTTCTCCTTCGGAAAAGAGGCGCGGGGTAGGCGCTCATCCCCATCGCGGATTTGAAACGGTCACAATTGTCTATAGCGGCGAGGTTTCGCATCGCGATTCCTCCGGCGGGGGCGGCACGATCCGCGGCGGCGATGTGCAATGGATGACGGCGGCTTCCGGCATCGTGCATGAAGAATTTCACAGTCCGGATTTTGCAAAACGCGGCGGGTTGTTTGAGGTGGTTCAGCTTTGGGTCAATCTCTCCGCCAACGACAAGAAAGCCTCGCCCTCCTATCAAAGCATCACCGACGCGCTAATACCAAGCGTCGAGTTGCCGCAAGGCGCCGGGATGGTGCGTGTGATTGCGGGCGATTTCCAAGAGGCGAAGGGTCCGGCGCATACATTTAGCCCCATGAATCTATGGGATATGCGCTTGACCACTGGCGGGCGGCAAGAGTTCGCTGCCCCTGCCGGATGGACCG
>CAYWHF010000351.1:0-3420 GCA_964457695.1 uncultured Methylocapsa sp. | reverse complement strand
GCCTCCAAGCAGTTGACCAAGCCCTTGAATCAGAACATGGTCAATTAGGTCTAAAACGTCCCGCGCGCTTGAGACAAGCGGCGCTGCCCGCGATTGGGAAATTTGGCGGCTGGGACGCGCGCAGTGATCGGCGCTTGCCTTCGCACAAGCCGGCAGAATCCTCGCACCGCGGAGGGAGCGGCACTATTGGTTAAATTTTTGACAATTTTCGATTAGATCGAAAGACCAATCAAGGCCAGTTTGAGCTATGATTTGGATCGCGGCAACCGGACACGAAAGGGACTCAATGCGCTACGACATTGAGAGGAATTGCGGACAGGGTTTGATAATGCAGCCGATTGCGCTTGAGGCAAGTTAGGCTATCCCTATGCGCAAATCTGAGATGGCACTGGCTGTTGGTTTGCTGGTTCAAGGCTGCGCGTTTGTTCGAGATCAAGACGCAGTTGATGCAAGAACAGCGCTCATAGGCAGGAGCCGCCCCGAAATTATGGCCTGTGCCGGCATCCCAAATAACGACACGAAAGCCGGTACCAAAGAGATTGCCACCTATTCGGTCGCAGACCGTTTTTCGGCAAGCGGAGTTGTCCTGGGTCAGAGGAATTGCACCGTTAGCATTGTCTTCGAGGCAGGCCTTGTGTCCGCGGTCGATTATTTTGTTGAGGATCCAGGACCCCTGGCTCCTTGGGAGTCATGCGCGGAAATTGTCTCTACATGTCTGCGGCGATGAAAACCACACTAACCGGAGTTGCCGGCGAAGTGCTCCAAGCACAGTGATATGTTCCCCGAAATTCTAACGATCGGCCATCTTCGCGCTCTCAACGCCGAGCGCGCACCCGCTCGGCGCTCGTTGCGCCCCCGTTTCATGACGACGCCTTGGCTGCGCCAGCGGCGGCTATGCATGAGGCCGCAAACCGCGGCGCAGGAATTGCCCGGGAAACCCAGCTTGCTTGACGAGCTGTTCACGGGATCCTTAGTAAGCCTCTGCGCCGTTCAAAGGACCAGCTGCAGGGCGAAGGTTCCGTTGCGGCGCGCGTGAGATTTTTGCCAAATGCCGTTTTGGACTATAAGTTATGGCCTGGCGTTCGAAGGAGGGACAGGAATGGACAAATTGGAGCGGCCTCGCGAGATCATCGAATATTGTCTAACGCCTCTCGCTTTATCGACCGCGACGGCGGAATATAAGGAGGTCTATCGCAGGCTTGAGCATGTGATCAAGACTTTGCAGGTGATGGCCGCAAGAAATAACAGGCCTGTTGCGGTCGACTTTTCCAATATGAAAACGATCAACATCAACGAAGCGGCGCACGGCGACGACATTTGACAGGCGCGCCTATCTGAGCCGCTTGTACGAATCGTAATCACATGAGTCACGCTTAGCCCGCCACTTTCGCCTAAGGCATTGAATTTTTGTGTCTTGGACGGAACAGGGTCGGCTTGGCCGAGCATATTTTATCGCAGCCGCGTCCGGCTCGAAACCACGCTAAACGCCATCTTCTGGCTGTTGCCATGCTTGCTTCGGTGCAAGGCCGCTTTTGTCCTGTGCCCAACGCCATGTCTTGCCAAGCGACGGCGCGACGATTCGTGCCGGAACGCGTGGCGATGGTGATGCCACGATCGGCCTGCCGCTGCTACTTCGGTTCTTCCGGACGCGCGTGACTCTGTCTCTTTGTCCATTGCGCGGTCGGCGCCATCGGCGAAGCGATGGTGGCCGCGGGCCACGGGACCGAATGAGGCAAGACACAGGTTGTAGGCATCGGCCGCCTGGATTTTTTCGCACTCGTCGATGTTGCGCGGCGCGGCTTTCGCGAGGCCTGGAACCACGAGGAATACGACCGCGGACAGGGCAGACAAGATCATTCTCAACGCTTCATCCTCTCAGGCTGGCGCCGGTCTTCTTCGTGACCTCGGCCACGATCTTGCCGGCGGCAAGGTCGATCTCGGATTCGGTCAGGGTTTTTCCACGCGGTTGCAGGGTGACGGAAATAGCGACCGATTTCTTGCCGTCGGCTATGCCTGTGCCTTGATAAACATCGAACACATCGACGTTGGCGACAAGCGCGCTATCAGCCGAGGCGGCGGCCTTCACGATGTCGGCGGCATTCACCGATCGATCGGCCACGAATGCGAAGTCGCGTTGTACGGGCATGAATTCCGGAAGATCAAGTTTCTGTTTGGTTTTTGTGGACCGCAATTTCGGCGCCGGTATGTCATTGAGAATGAGCTCGAAACCGGCGACCGGCCCCTCGGCACCGAGGGCTTCGAGGGTGCGCGGATGGAGCTCTCCGAAGACGCCAATGACATTTTTTGGCCCCAATTGAATCGTCGCCGAGCGGACGGGATGGAACCATGCGGGTCCGCCGGGGATAAGCCGCAAACCGCTCAAAGACACGCCGAGACCCGAGATGAGGGCTAGAGCGTCCGCCTTGGCATCGTAGAGATCGGCCGCAGCATGCGGCATAGACCAATGCCGGCCGATCCCCTTTTCTTTCGCCATTCCACGGCGGATCGCGCTTGCCGCGATCTTTTGGCCCTCTTCCGCATCGCTCAAAAAAATCTGCCCGACTTCGAACAGCGCGACATCGCCAAAACCGCGGTCGGCGTTGCGCTGCGCCGCCGCGATCAGGCCTGGCAATAGGCTCGGGCGCATATCCGAATGTTCTGGAGCAATCGGATTGGCGAGCGCAAGTGAATCCGCGCCGCCGCCAAACGCAAGCGCCCGCTGGCGCGAAACAAATGACCATGTCACCGCTTCGACGAGGCCACTGGCGGCCAATGCGCGTTTGGCGGTCCGAACCCGCTTCTGCAGCAAAGTCAGAACGGGGCCGGCGGAATGCGGACCAAGCTCCCGCGGAAATGCTTCCGGCGCAACCCGATCGACCCCCGCCATACGCAGGATCTCCTCGACAAGGTCGGTCTTGTCCTCGATGTCAGACCGGAAAGAGGGCACTTTCACCGAAGTCTCCCCCGGATTACCGGCCGCGTTGGCAAGCTCGAACCCGAGCTTCGCGAGGATGCGTTCCATTTCCGGAATGTCGAGCGTAGGACCGGTCAGGCGGCGCATATCGGCCCAAGGGAAAGGGATGGGCTTTTCGGGCAGAGCGACCGTGCCGGCAACCCATGCCTCCGAAGCAACGCCGCCGCAATATTCGAGCACGAGTTTCGTTGCAAGCTCGAGCCCGGGCATACAGAAAGCGGGATCGACGCCGCGCTCGAACCGGTAGCGGGCATCGGAAAAAATGCCGAGCCTTCGCCCGCTCCGCGCGATACTCACCGGATCCCATAGGGCCGACTCGATCAGCACCTCGGTTGTCGCCTCGTCGCAGCCGGTCGCCTGCCCGCCCATGATCCCGGCAAGGGATTCGACTCCCGCCGGCTCGGCCAACCCCCACTTTTTCGGCTCGGACTTTCAAGTTCCGCACC
>CAYWHF010000350.1:0-3426 GCA_964457695.1 uncultured Methylocapsa sp. | reverse complement strand
GGGGCGCCCCGGACCAAAGGGCGGGTGTTTACACGCCCGGGGGCGGAGCTTGCCGCCTTCATGCCAGGAAAAAAAACCGCCTCCGGGTCAAACCTGCTGCGATCGCCCATGCCTGCGCTTGTTAAATCGATTGAAGTTGTTGCCGGGCAGGAGGTCAAAACAGGGGAGCCGCTCTGCATTATTGAGGCGATGAAAATGGAAACGATACTCCGAGCCGAGCGTGATGTGAAGGTGAGCAAGATAAACGTGAAGCCTGGCGATTCCATCGCGGTCGATTCGATAATCATGACCTTTGAGTAAAGCAGCGTCCAGCTAATTCAGTTATCCCAGCCGCGGGACGTTTAGGTGGCAGGCAGTTGCGTTGGACGCAGACACATACTCCCGTTCCGGCCGGCGAAAAATCAATGAAGCTGTGGATTTGTTCCGTGAGCAGGCATGATGTTCCCCCGCCGGCATGGGCGATAAATCGGTATGAAATCTGGTGGGCAGCAGCGACAGGTCAAGAGGGTCCACGTGGACGTGCTCCGCGATTAAATACAGCCTACGACTTCCGACGAGGACCGGTCTGATCCTGTCTTAATCTTCTACTATAGGCTAGCGCCTGCGTGCAAGGCGGAAGACACCTTGTTCCCCGAGCAAATTCCAGAACCAGGGTTCGCTGAACGAAAGGGGCGCGCCGAAGCGGTCAAGCGCGACGCCGCGCTCGATTCGCGCGTCGACTTCGCGCACGAGGGCGATAAAATCCTGGATGGTGCAAAAATGGATATTTGGCGTCTCGTACCAAGCGCAGCATAGATTGCGGGTTACCGGCATTCGCCCGCCGACGGCGACCTGAAACCTTATCCGCCAATGGCCGAAATTCGGAAAGGACACGATCGCATGGCGCCCGATTCGCAGCATCTGCTCGACAACGCGGCGCGGCTGGCGGGTCGCCTGAAGAGTCTGCGACAAGATCACATAGTCGAAAGCATCGTCCGGATAATCGGCGAGATCCGTATCGGCGTCCCCCTGGATGACCGATAGTCCCTTGGCGACGCAGTCGTTGACGCCGCTCTGGGAGAGCTCGATGCCGCGCCCATCGACCCCTTTCTCCTCGGCAAGCAGCCGAAACAAAGTGCCGTCCCCGCAGCAAACATCGAGCACGCGGGAGCGCGGCTCGACCATATCCGCGACAAGCAATAGATCGACACGGGCCGGTATGGCGCGAACCCGCCTGTCATCATTGGCGTTCGCCACCGCGGCCATGGCTCAACGCGTTCCAGATTTGGCTGGCGCAATGCCGCGTGCCCGCGCCGCCGCATCCAAAAAACCGCGCGATGTCGCGATGAACTCGGGCGTGTCCAACAAAAATGCATCATGGCCGCGGTCGGTGTCGATATTGACGAAGGAGACCGAGGCGCCGCCGGCGTTCAGGGCATGCACGATCGCGCGGCAGGCTTGGGTCGGATAAAGCCAGTCCGAATTGAAAGAGACGACGCAGAAGCGCGTTCGGGCGCCCTTAAATGCCGCTGCCAGCGAACCGCCATAATCGCCCGCGAGATCAAAGTAATCGCAGGCCCTTGTCACATAGAGATATGAATTCGCATCGAAACGGTCGACGAAAGTCATGCCCTGGTGACGCAGGTAGTTTTCGATCTGGAAGTCTGCGTCAAAGGAAAAAGTCGGCGCGCTGCGATTTTGCAGCTTGCGGCCAAATTTGCTCTGGAGAGCTTCGTCCGACAAATAGGTGATGTGGGCCGCCATTCTCGCAACGGCGAGCCCCTTTGTGGGGATGACGCCCGCTTCGAGATAGCGGCCTTGGCGCCAATCGGGGTCGGCCATGATCGCCTGGCGTCCAACCTCGTGAAACGCGATGTTTTGCGAAGAATGCCGCGCGGAGGTCGCAATCGGCATTGCCGCAAAAACCCGGTCCGGCAAAGTCGCGACCCATTGCAGAACCTGCATACCGCCCATGGATCCGCCGGCGATGCAGAAAAGCTGGTCAATGCCAAGCCGGTCAATCAGCATCGCCTGCGCCCGCACCATGTCCTTGATTGTCACAAGCGGAAGTTCGAGACCGTAGGGCCTTCCGGTTGCCGGGTTAAGCGAAGCAGGACCCGTCGTGCCCATGCAGCCGCCGCCAACATTCGACGAGATCACGAAATAGCGGGTGGTGTCGATCGGCCGGCCGAGACCGACCCTTGTGTGCCACCAGCCAGGCTTGCCGGGGATGGGGTGGGGCTTTGCGACCTGTTCAACGCCGGTCAGTGAATGGCAGGGCCATTTCCCGTTGGACTTGACCGCCTTAAGTCCCCCAATGGCTTGATAGGCGATCGTCAGATGAGGGAGCGATGTTCCGGCATCCATTTTTAGCGGACAGTCTGCGCCAAATTGCATGACGAGACTTTGCGGAGCATCGACCTCCCTTATGCCCGCCGCCTTGTTCATTGGTTGAAATTGCACGACTTTACCGGCCGTTCGATATGGCGGACGTTATGTCTGTCATATGAGAGCCCAGGGGAAAAAGAGTCAAGATCGCACCGCTCTCTGAGGAACTTCGAGGCGACCGGCGAATGCTTTTCTCCCGCAGCTTGGTAAAGGTCGGCAAATCGAAGTCTTCAGGCCTTTCGTCTGGCGGTCAAGCTTGAGCGTAGCGGAACCTCGCGCCGCATGCCCGAATCATCGAGAATCGCGAACTGGTAACGCCCGGCGCCATCTACCTTGACGGAGTAGCGCAAGGTTTCAACAATATTGTTGCCTTCGTCCAAAACCACGACCGACGGCGAAAGGCTCGAGACGCTGTTTTCGTCGAGGTAAATGGCGCTGCAAATGATGAGTTCGTCGCCGCGCTGACAAGTGCGGGCTGCCGCTCCATTGACAACGCAGCACCGCGAACCGCGTTCTCCGAGAATGACATAGGTCGAAAGGCGCGCTCCGGAGTGCTTGTTCCATATCTCGACGAATTCGAGCGGCATAATTCCTGCGGCCTCGCAATGATCCGGATCGAGCGTGATCGAGCCGTGATAATCGAGATCCGCTTCTGTAACGCGGATGCCATGCAGCTTGCCGCCTATGATCTTACGCATGCATTTGTGATTCCGTGCATGGGAATAAAACGGATCAGGCTTGACCGGGGCCACCCAAGCCTACGGGCACCTCCTTAAAGCATTTCGTGGGAAAGCACGAATTGCTTGCTCCGGCTATGCCGGATGTTCGTCTCGGGGCTTACCGCCCGCCGCGCCATTCTATTTATGCAGCCGCCCGGCAAACGTCACCCGCAGGGTTTAGGCATTTTGGGACTCGAATGTGACAAGCTCGTCGCCTTCGGCAGCCTGGCCGCCGATTTGAAAATTGAACTTTTTTACGATCCCGTCTTTGGGCGCGCGCAAAAGATTCTCCATTTTCATTGCCTCGATCGTTGCCAGCCGCTCGCCCGCTTTCACTTCC
>CAYWHF010000349.1:0-3435 GCA_964457695.1 uncultured Methylocapsa sp. | reverse complement strand
CCCCTTGGACGACAATTTTTACAAGTTCGAGGAAGGTGGTCCCCGTTCCTAAAGCGGGTAAGAGGGAAAGGTAAACCTGGTTCCCTGCCGACTCCCGACCCAAACTTTTGGACTCCATCACGTTTATGATTTTAGGAAACTGCTAGTCCTGCCCGCACGTCATGTGAAATTATGTCGTGTATTTAGCTCGTCTTGCAAAAAGGCGCGTATCTCGCTTGGCTCAACCGCTTTGACAACGAAACAATCGCCGATCGCTCGGGCGAGCACGAAGGTAAGCGCGCCATGGACGACCTTTTTGTCCTGGTACATGGCGTCGAGAATGGACTCAGCTGTCGCATCGAAGCCGGGAATCGCGGTCATTCGCACCGGAAGACCAACCGCCCGCAAATGGGCTTCGACCCGCGCGGCGTCTTCCACAGTGCAGAGGCTGCGGCGCTGCGAAATACGGAACGCGCAAGCCATGCCGATCGCGACCGCCTCACCATGCACCAGCCTTTCGGTATCGTAGGCAGTGAGGCGTTCGAGCGCATGACCAAAAGTGTGGCCGAGATTGAGAAGCGCCCTTTCGCCTGCCTCAAATTCGTCGCGCCCGACGATGGCGGCTTTCGCTTTGCAGCTTGTCGCGATCGCATGGAGGCGGGGAGCTCCGCCCGCGAAGACTCCCTGCCAATTGGCTTCAAGCCAAGTGAAGAACGCCGCGTCGCCAAGAAGGCCATATTTGACGACTTCCGCATAGCCCGCGCGAAATTCGCGCGCCGGCAGCGTTTCGAGCGTGGCGGTATCGGCGATGACCAGCGAGGGCTGATGGAAAGCGCCGACCAGATTCTTGCCGTGAACCGAATTGATGCCGGTCTTGCCGCCGACCGAGGAATCGACTTCTGCGAGCAGCGTCGTCGGCATTTGTACAAGGCGCATTCCGCGCCGCACCGTCGCTGCGGCAAATCCGGCAAGATCGCCAATAACGCCGCCGCCAAGCGCGATGACGACATCCCCGCGTTCGAGCCTTGCGGCAATCAAAGCATTGCATACTTCGGCATAGACTTCGAACGATTTGGACTTTTCGCCAGCGGCCACAATTACATTCGCGTGGCGGATCGAGGCCTCATCGAGCGCGGTTATAAGGGCAGCCAAATGCAGCCGCGCGACATTTTCGTCGGTGACGATCGCGCAGCTTACCCCCGGTGCGAGCCGGCGAATATGATTGCCTGCCTCCGCGATGAGACCCGGACCAATCAAAATCGGATAGCTGCGTGACCCAAGTTCGACACGGATTTCCGTAGGCTCTGCCAACCGTTGGAAACGACTCTCCCCCTGCTGCACTCCCGGATGCGGCGCCGGCAAGAGCCCAAGCAGCGATTCGAGGCCCGCTATAATCTCCTCGACCGCGGCGTCTTGGGGCCCCTCGCGCGAGACGATCGTGACATCGGCCAGCGCATAGACCGGATAACGCTGCTCCACGAGCGCGCGAAGGGTTTGCTCTGGGTGGTCGTTCTGCAACAGCGGCCGATGGGAGCGCTTGCGGACGCGCTGCCAAAGCACGTCGAGATCTGCCTTGAGCCAGACCGATATCCCAGATAAGGCTATGTTCGACCGCGTCTCTGCGTTCATGAACGCGCCGCCGCCGGTCGCGAGCACACGCGGCCCCTTGCTCAAGAGACGGGCCACAACGCGGCGCTCTCCGTCGCGGAAGAAACCCTCCCCGTGCCGCGTGAAGATTTCGCTGATCGACATGCCGGCGGCCGCTTCGATCTCCACATCGGAATCGACAAATTCGAGGCCTAGCTCTTGCGCGAGGCGCCGGCCGGTCGACGTTTTGCCAGATCCCATTAGGCCGATGAGGACGATGGACCTTTGTCCGAGCGCCGAAACAAGAGCCGCAGCGCGCTTATTCCTTTCGCCATCAATCTCCGCCGCTGTTTCCAATGTATTGCCGGTAGCCATCTTTTCGACTTGACACAGAAGTGCGGACAGTTTGAGTGAGAGTCTTGAGGGTTATTGCGCAAACTTATCAGAAGCAATGCGAATTTTCTAAACACACAGAATTTGCGGGCGCCGGCCGTGTTTTTCACTTCGACCACAATTGAGACGCAATTCCTGCGTTTGGTTATCATAATATTAACGCCGTCGTTCGCTCCGCTGTTCTGGGCGTTGCTTCTTTGCGTACACCCGCAGAAAGCTGTGCCAATTTTGTAACAGTTTGAATGATACTGCGCCGCCATGGAGAAAACGGCTCCGCTTTCCTTGAATGAGCTGCTATTTTCCTTTGGCTGTGGAATAGAAGACCTGCAGGGGAAATTTCATGTTTGACTTGCGACGCGGCTCGATCTCGATTTTGGCCCTGTCTCTGCTGGGGGTCGGCGGTTGCGCATTTTTCGCTGGTCCCGGTCCGGAATCTTGGGACATTCACTCCGGAGTGTCCGAGACCGTTCCCTATGAGCTGGTTAAGCTTACGCCTGCGACCATCGACGTTGTCGCGGCACATGAGCCAAAAGGCCTCGCGGGGGCATTCACGGACCGGCGCCCGCCGCAAAATATCACTTTTGGTATCGGCGACGTCATCGATATAACAGTTTTTGAAGCTGCGCCCGGAGGCTTGTTTATCCCGCTCGAAGCCGGTGCAAGGCCTGGCAATTTTATAACTTTTCCGCCGCAAATCGTCGATAATAACGGGAATATCACCGTTCCCTACGCCGGATTAATCAAGGCCGCCGGCCGTAACAATGTTCAGATCCAAAACGATATTATCGAAAAGATCAAGAACCGGGCGATCGAACCTCAGGTCATCGTGTCCTTGGAGCAACAGCGCACCTCCTTGATCAGCGTGATCGGATCGGTGACTACGCCGCTTCGCTTCGCGGTTCCGGCAAGCGGCGCCCAAGACCGGGTGCTTGACGCCATCACGCGCGCGGGGGGAATCAACGGGCCAGGCTATGCGAGCTGGGTCATGCTGGAGCGGGGCGGAAAGCGCGCCACGGTACCCTTTGAAAATCTCGTCATGGAGCCCAAAAACAACATCTTTGTGCTCCCAGGCGATCGCATCTATGTCTACCAGGAGCAGCAGAAATTCATGGCCTTTGGTGCATTGGGCATTAACACCGCCGGAGCCTCGCAAACGGAAATTCCTTTCGATGCGTGGCGGCTCAACCTTGCGGAAGCTGTCGGCAAGGCTGGCGGTGTGGGCGAGACGTTCGGCGATCCCGGCTCGGTATTCGTTTACCGCCAGGAGCCGCGCGAAGTCGCGCAGCTGCTCGGCGCCGACATGACAAAATTCGACGGGCCTCTCGTTCCCGTCATTTTCTGGATTAGCTTCCGAGATCCCGGCGGTTATTTCCTGGCGACAAGGTTTCAGATGCGCAACGATGACATTCTCTTCATAGCCAATGCCGCTTCCATCGAATCCGGCAAAATCTTGAACTATGTCACTCTTGCTGCCCT
>CAYWHF010000348.1:0-3456 GCA_964457695.1 uncultured Methylocapsa sp. | reverse complement strand
AAATTTTCAGCCGGGTATGTTCAATTAATCCGAAAGTCTCGTGGGCCGATAACCCCCGCCCGGATGCACAAGGCAAGGCCGGAGCGATTGCTTGCCCCGATCTTTCCAGCGTGGTTTTGGGTTTCGCCCGCGTCTCTATCCCGCGCCGAAGCAAGGGCTAAACTGAGTGCCTGCCGCTGCCTCTATCGAAATACGTCCTTGAATTTTGTCTGGCTCAGTTTCGTGTATTCGACGGTGTTTTGGATGTTTCGATGGCCGAGGTAGTCTTGCACCGTGCGCACGTCGATACCGTCATTGATAAGCGCGTAGCCGCATGCGTGGCGCAATGCGTGCGGGTGTCGTAGATCAGGATCAATCCCCGCCACTTCCCCAGCTCTTGCAATCATCATCGCAATCCCGTTGCGAGTGAATGAGCCACCAAGCTCCGATAAAAACATAGTTCCACGTTTCGGCTGGCCAGCTTCCTTCCACAATGGCCGCAGCAAGCGCAGTTCGTCACCGCGAAGCGGATGTGTGGCATCATTGCCGTTCTTGAGCCGATTGATCGTAATCTGTTTTGCTCGCCAATCTATCTGATCCCAATCAAGGCTCAGGGCTTCACTGACGCGCAAGCCATGGCGAGCCATCATGAATATCAAGCACGCATCCCTTGCACCGTTGCGATTGTTGCGGGCGGCCTTCACAATCTTGTCAACTTCCTCGGGCCGCAAATGCTTTCGTGGTTTTTCCATGTCCTTTCTCTCATACTGTGTGCAAAATGTTGTTTGGGGCTGGCCTAAAATCACTTGCCCGTCCCTCTACCGACCATTTTCTAGTGTGTGATATATGATCGTTTTGAACACAGTCTGTCAAGCCCTATTTGACCGCCGTGCCACGTTTGCGTGCAACTCATAAAGCCCGGTTTGCCAGCCCATTGCGCCCGCCCAAGTGCAGGCCGATCTGTCTGCGCGGGCTGGCCCGATGACCGGGGCACCGGGGGTGTACCCCAAAGAAAGGGTTGCTCGCCAAATTTTGCCCTGCTTTCTCTCTTTCGCGGCGCTCGATAGGAAAAAGTTCGGCGAACTATCACCCCAAGATTTGGCACGGCGCCTGAGCTGCGCACTCGGCGCAGGTTCGGCAACAGCTGCCACACCGGAATTCGATATAAACTTTTGCGGCATCCACAAAGAGGGTTTTCCTTTCAATGCAATGTAGCCGCCTGAGTTTGAAAATAGAGTAATAATTTCTGCCGCACTCCCGTGTCCGACTGTGATCATCCATTGACCATCATCTCGCCAGAAAATGAGTTATCAAACGCGGTTACGGCCTTGCCTATTGCGCAACAGCCGCGTCAGACGACCGGCTGGTCCGCGAAATTAGCAGATAGGGAACGAAGCCCAGAGCAACTGCGACGATGAGCGCTTCGCTAGGATGGAATTCTCTTAACACCATTAGTTGATAGATGATATCGATTGCGGCAGCTAGGATGATGATTTTGCCTGTCGCGCGTATTCCTTCTCGCACAAGTGATGCCCGGCTACCCGCATCAAATATGATCGCCCACAAATACGGCGTCGCTTTGACCCGCCCGTCTTGAATCCCATCGCGTATCGCCAACGAGGCAGATACGGCCGGCTGCAAAAGGAACCGGAACGCCAAGGGCTCAACGGGGCGATCGGCTAAATTGGCCCATAAGCGCACGAAATGATCAGATAAATCTAATTCCGACATTGACCTTCCCCGATAATCATTTGGGCATTTGATCCCGGTTTATTTGAAGCCAACGGCAAAGCCGAAAATTGCAGTTGGAGGCCTTGGGATCCAACCTACATAAGCTCGGGGCGCATAGCTTTGCGCTCTCGGCTCTGATTTAATACCCATGCCTGCATTTAGTTCGTCGTGGCCGAGGTCGAACGGTGGTGACTGATTGACCCCTGGTCAAAATCCAGCTTCCATCTTAGCCTGACTTTCGTCATCGGCGTGGGGGTCCGCTCCTTGCTTTCTTTTTTAGCAAGTTGGCTTGACCCACTCCGCATTGGACAATACTTTTGACAAATTCGCCGAGCGGCACGTCGAGTAAAGCGACATTATCTCTTGAAGCTATATGAACCGTTCCGGAGAAGGCCGTCGGCGCCGCAGGAAGAAACACGGTGAGGTTGCCGTCTCCATGATCTTCGATCACGTAGACTGGCCGCTGTATCCCTTGAGATATTAAAAGCATACCTGGCTTAAACCCCCCGGTTGACCCCGGCCGAACAGCTTCTGAGACAACATTTCTCAAAACAGTGTAGCCGGGCACGCGATCTAGAGTGTGGCTTTCCACCACCCTCATAACACGCCTAATAAATGAAACGCGCAGCAGCATTCCGCAAAAAAACGAGGAGCCAAGCAGGAGAAGGACGGCCAGCAGGTTTTTATGTCTCAGCGCGTCGGTGAAAATATTTTTTGAAAGGAGATAAGCGATAGGCGCCGCAATCTTAAGCGCTATGGCGAAAGCTTGCGAAAGCACCCCCCATAACAGCAATAGCGGCAAGAGGACGAAGAATCCGCCGACGATCGTGCTCTTGATGAATTCCGCAATAGTTTTCATTAGCCGTCTCATACTTCGTGCGCCACCCGATAATGCTATCGCAAGCTATTCGGCCGAATTAGCTGCGCGGATATATGGAAATTTAGAGCAACAAAAAAACCTATTGACCGTGGCTATTTGCAAGGACAAGCATGAAGGTGGCGAACCGGGAAAATCTTGGTTCGCGGCTTTCCAGGCACCGGCCATTTCTCGACTGAACGGGCAAAATGCTCGGCTACAACAAGACGATCCTTGTCAAGAAACTGATCAGCGGCCTCGCGTGCCTTCTTATGGGACTCACGCCGCAATATTCGTTTGCTATCGATCCCCCGCCGCCTCCGGCGTCGGAGGCACCCCAACCAGAAGCGCAAGCGCCTCAGGCACCGAGATTCACCGAGGTGGAGCTTGAAAAGCTCTTGGCACCGATCGCGCTTTATCCGGACGCCTTGCTGGCGCAACTGCTACCGGCCTCGGCCTATCCTCTCGAAATCGTGCAGGCCCACCGCTGGCTCGACAAAAACAAAGCGGCCGTCGCCAAGCAGAATTTCTCGGGCGGCGACGCTCAGGACTGGGATCCCTCGGTGAAAGCGATGCTACGCTTCCCGCCCGTGGTCAGAAAGCTCAGCGACGATCTGGATTGGACGACTAGCCTGGGCGACGCAATTGTGAACCAGCCGCAGGACGTCGCAAACGTCATTCAGCTGCTGAGAGCGAAGGCGCAAGAGGCCGGCACGCTCAAAACCAATAAGGAACAGGTGGTTACGACGCAGAAACAGGATGGCCGCGACGTGTTGACCATTGAGTCGCCAGACCCGTCAGTCGTCAATGTTCCCTCATATGACCCCGTGGCCATATACAACCCCTTGCCCCGCTACCGTCCTGGGGCATGTGTGGCCCCCGGGCATCCT
>CAYWHF010000347.1:0-3465 GCA_964457695.1 uncultured Methylocapsa sp. | reverse complement strand
GGTGTAGTCGAAATCCTCGACATAGGCGCGCTCGACCTGCTCGGTCGTCTTGTATCTGTCCGTGGTTTTTACACCATCCGAGAGTCGCCGCATGTCGATTTGCGTCGTCGGCGTGCCTTTGCCAGGGAAAAAACTCTCCGCGGTCAAAACGACATAGAGCTGACCATCCTCCTTCTCGATAATATTGCCTTTTCGGATGGAACTGGCGATAACTTTCACGGGCAGTCCTTCATAGGAATTTAGATTGGGAGCCCGTTCCAATTGCATTGCGGAGCCGGGCGTTTCGCGCCGCACATAAGCCAAGTTCTTGCAATTCGCTAGAGGATTTTCGTCGCGGGAATTTTGGCCAGCGGTTGACGAGCCCAGACCCCTTACGAAATCACGGCCACTGTGCACATGATATCAGCTAAATGGCGGCAATGAGCAATCCATCACAAGATAAAGCCCCTTGGTGGGAGCCGCATGTTCATAAGGATCGCCGGCCTTTCCTCATGGCACGAAACAAAATGGCCGAGGCCGCGCGGTCTTTTTTCTCCTCCCAGTCCTTTGTGGAGGTCGATACGGCAGCGCTTCAAATATCGCCCGGAAACGAGACCCATACAAATGCTTTTTGTACCGAGATCATCGACGATGCGGGAATCAAATCAATGCTTTATCTGCACTGCTCGCCCGAATTCGCGGCCAAAAAACTGCTCGCCGCCGGAGAAAGGCGCATCTATTCATTTGCCCATGTATTTCGCAACCGCCAGCGCGGAAGGTTGCATCATCCCGAATTTACCATGCTCGAATGGTATCGCGCGGGCGAGCGTTATCAGCGATTGGTCGAAGACTGTCTGGGGCTCCTCGCCCGGACCGCCGCGTCTGCGGGAAGCCGCGACTTGAGTTTTGGCGGCCATGTCGCCGATCCATTCGCCGACCCCGAAATCATGACGGTCGCCGAAGCTTTCGACCGTTACGCCGGCATCGACCTCGTCGCTACTCTTGGCGGCGGGCAGCCAGACCGGGATGCATTGGCGGCCCGCGCAAACGAGCACGGGATCAGAACCGTTGCAGACGACAGCTGGCCGGATATTTTTAGCAAAATCATGGTTGCAAAGATCGAACCGCAGTTGGGCCATGGGCGCCCAACGATTCTGATGGAGTATCCAGCATCAGAAGCGGCGCTCGCAAGGCTGCAGGACGATCCGCGCTTTGCGGAGCGCTTCGAACTATATGCCTGCGGCGTAGAGCTCGCCAATGGTTTTGGCGAATTGACCGATCCCGTTATGCAGCGGCAGCGGTTTGAAGCCGCCATGGCGCAGCGGTTACGAATCTATGGTGAGGCCTATCCCATCGACGACGAGTTCTTGCAGGCGCTGGCGATCATGCCCGAGGCGTGCGGCATAGCGCTTGGCTTTGACAGGCTGGTTATGCTCGCAACCGGCGCATCCCATATTGAGCAGGTGGTGTGGACCCCCGTTTTCGATGTTACGGCCGGCCGATGAACGAACCGTCCGTGACCCTCCGCACCGCTGGCGAGCTTATTGCCGCCGGTCTCGCGCCAGAGGAACAAAGGCGTGCCATCGAAGAAGTCGCTACGGCCTATGCGATCGGCGTTACGGCGACGCTCGCAAATCTTATCGACCGAAATGATCCTGCTGACCCAATCGCACGTCAGTTTGTTCCCAATCCCGCCGAACTTTTGCGGCAGCCGGAAGAGTCGGACGATCCGACGGGCGATGGCGCATACAGTCCGGTCGAGGGCATCGTCCACCGCTATCCCGACCGGGTTCTCCTAAAACTGTTGCACATCTGTCCCGTTTATTGCCGTTTTTGCTTTCGCCGGACGGTTGTCGGGAAGGAGGGTTCCGCTGGTCTGGCTCCGCAGGCTCTCGACGCAGCCATCGCCTATATCGCAGCGCGTCCCGAAATCTGGGAGGTGATTTTGACCGGCGGCGATCCGCTGACTTTGTCGGACCGCCGGCTTGCGGACGTCATCAACAGAATCAAGGCCATCGATCATGTGAAAATCCTTCGCCTGCACACGCGCGTGCCTGTTGCCGATCCTGAACGCGTAACCCCAAATCTGCCCAAAATTTTGCGTGCGTCGGGCAAATCCGTTTATGTCGCCTTGCATGCCAATCATCCGCGCGAAATGACTGAAGCCGCGCGCGCGGCCTGCGCAAAATTCATCGACGCCGGAATCCCGATGCTGAGCCAAAGCGTCCTGCTTGCCGGGGTAAACGATAATATCGACACGCTAACAAAGCTCATGCGATTATTTGTCGAGATGCGCATAAAACCCTATTACCTGCACCAGCTCGATCCGGCGCCGGGAACCTCCCATTTCCGGGTGCCGATCGCCAAAGGCCGGGAATTGATGCGCCAGCTGCTTGGCCGGCTATCCGGCCTCTGCCAGCCCCATTATATGCTCGATATTCCAGGCGGATATGGCAAGTCACCGATTGGCCCAAATTATCTCACAGAACTAACGCCAGCTGGAACCTATAGAATCGTCGATTATCAAGGCCGGCCGCATCTTTACGCGGATGTAACACATAAGGCTGAGGAAAATTGCGGCGTGGACGAGAGGACGCCGGTCAAATTGGATTGAACATAGATCGCCTTTGTTATAGCGCGGCAAGAACCTTTTCGCCGCGGGCAATTCGAGACTTGCGGCCGAACTGGCCATGCGACATCCGGGGTATCGTTGTTGAAACGTATTTCTTGCCTGGTCATTCTGGTTTGGCTTTTCGCGGCCCCGCCTCTGGGTTGTGGCGATTTCGCGATCGAGGCGCGGGCAAAGCAGCAGGACCGCACGGTCGCGCCGTTGGCGCCGCAGCTGCCGGGCCCGGCAGGCAGCCAAAAGAACGGCGGCGGCCAAGCGCCGCAACCACCCGCTCCGCCAACCCAATCTCCGCCGCCGGAGAAAGCGCCGGACGGCGCGGCACTCGATAAGCTCAGTGACTCTCTGAAAAAAATCGAGACGAGTCTCGAACGCCAAAGTTTGACCGACCAAAATCTTCAGGATTTACGCCAGCAAATCGATCCAATTTCACTTGCGGTCACAGCTTCGGTCGATCAGCTGACCCCCCGCCTCGCAGCGATGAAGGACCGTCTCGATCAACTCGGTCCAAAGCCGGCCGATGACGCGCCGCCCGAAAACCCGGCGGTCACGGCTGAGCGCACGGAGCAGCAAAAGCTCTTTAACGACACCGACGAGCTGTTAAAACGCGCCCGGCTGCTTGCGGTCGAGGCGGACCAGACGGCTGCGAACATTACTTCCCGCAGGCGTGCCCTATTCACCCGTTCGCTCTTCGAGCGGGCCACGAGCCTCGCAAATCCTGCGCTCTGGAGCGCCGTTTGGCAGGAAGCACCAAACGATCTCGCCGCAGTAAGGCAAGCGTTCGGCGAATGGTTTGCCGCCATCGATCAGCGGCTCGGCCGGAAACCTCTATGTGGGTTTGGCGGTTTCCCAGGATTTAT
>CAYWHF010000346.1:0-3474 GCA_964457695.1 uncultured Methylocapsa sp. | reverse complement strand
CACTGCGGTCACCAGCTACCAGGCCAGCGCGGGCGCCGGCGGGACCACGCCCAGCCTCGCGTTCCGCAATGGCAGTCCTTATGGCAGCAGCAATCCGGTGCAGGCGATGGTGCAACCTGCTGGCCCGTCGCAAGGCTTGTTCTCCTCGGTCGGCAATGGTCAGTCCTTCGTCCAACGCAATCGCCGCAACACCAAGCTCCAGCCCTATTCGCTCGGATTTACGGCCGAGCTGCCCTTTTGCGATCCCGTAACGCAATATGTCCTTGCAGCCGCCGAGGAAGCCCTCTCCCAGGCGGGGCTTGCGCACGCAAAGCCGATGGGTCCGCGCACGGCCGCGATTATCGGGACTGGCATCGGCGGGGCGTACACTTTTGAAACCGCGCTTTATATCACCTTTGTCGAACAGGGCCGCCCGGATGCTCTAAGCGTTCCGCGTGTCATTCCCAGCTCCTGTCCCTCCCAGCTTTCCATCCGCTACGGGATAACCGGCCCATGCTTCGCAGTTGCCAGCGCGTGCTCCTCGGCGACTCAGGCAATCGGTATCGGCATGCAACTCATTCGCTCCGGTGCCGTGGACCGGGCCATTGTCGGCGGAACCGAAGACTGCGTAACGAACGGAGCGATGTTTGCATGGGAGGCCCTGCGCGTTCTCACCCCGGATTTCTGCCGGCCATTTTCTAAGGGCCGCAACGGCATGGTGCTTGGCGCGGGCGCGGCCGTCTTCGTACTCGAAGAAGCGGAATACGCCCGGGCGCGGGGTGCAAGGCCCATTGTCGAAATCGCCGGCTACGGCACCTCGACCGACGCCAAGGATCCCGTGCGGCCCGATGCACAAGGCGCCGCGGCCTGCATGCGCAATGCGCTTGAAGATGCAGGCCTTGCGGCCGAAGAAATCGACTATGTCAATGCGCATGGGACCGGCACGACCGCAAACGATATCACCGAATCCGAGGCGCTCGGCCTCGTCTTCGGCAACCGGCTTCCGGAGCTTGCGGTTTCCTCGACCAAGCCCATTCACGGGCACGGCCTAGGCGCTGCCGGCGCGCTCGAACTTGTCGTGACCATCGGCGCGCTGTGCGAAAACATTGCGCCTCCGACGGTCAACTGGCGCGGGGTTGACCCCAAATGCCCCGTCGATCCGGTCCCGAATGAAGCCCGCCCCATGCGGATTGGGGCCGCGCTCAGCAATTCCTTCGCTTTCGGAGGCATTAATGCAAGCCTCGTCGTCCGGCGCGCCGAGGCGGCATGAACGGCGCCGCCGGGCACGCGCATCAAGACCCTGCCGGCCGAGAAGCAGAAAGCACGGACGACGCCCCGGTTCGTCTGCCACAGATCAAGGTGCGAATCGAACCGCAGGACGTCGCGGAATTTCGGCGCGCGACAAGCGGCCCTTACCGACATGTCGAGGTGCCCCTTACCTTCCCGGTACGCTGGCTTGCCCTTCCAGCCGTTCGCAACTTGATTATACGGTCCGTCGGCAGCGGATTTATACCAATTCACGAGGCACAAGACTTCGCTTACGAGCGCGCGTTGGAGATTGGTGCCGATTACATCCTTGGTGTCGAAGCACGGCGGACGCCCGCGCCCCCCGGCTTGACCTTGCGGATGTCCATCGCGACACCGCAGGGCGAGATCTGCGCGCGGCTCGAAACCGTGATCCGGATCGTCGGGGCCGAAAAACCTGCATGACGGAGGATGCCGGAATGGGAAAGGAGACGCCCTGCCTGCCGGGATTGGGGCACAAAATTCCCCCGCGGGAATTTGGGCCATTCGATCGTAAGGCGCTCGAAAGATATGCGATCGTCTCGGGCGACGGCAATCCGCTTCACCTTGATCCTAAAGTGGCACAGGCAGCCGGACTCCCGGATACCCCTGTCCATGGGCTTCTGATGATGTCGTGTTTCGAACCTTATATTTTGGACTGGCACCCCGCTCTTTTCATCGCACGGCTCAGCTGCAAGTTTCTCAATCCCGTATTTGCGGGCGAAGGTATCCGGCTCTTTGGCCGCGTCGTCAGCAGGCGGGATAGCCCGCGCCCGGAGCTTATCCTGCGATTAATCGCACGCGCGCCACGCGACAGTCTGGCAATGGTCGCAGAAGCGACGGTGTTTCGGCAATCCACAGGCTCGGAAAATTGAGATGCCGGCAGACTCGATCCTGATAACCGGCGCGTCGAGCGGCATCGGGCGCGCGCTGGCCCTTGCCTACGCCAGGCCGGGCGTTTCCTTGTCCCTGATCGGGCGTGACCGCGAACGGCTCGATAGCACAGCCTCCTCCGCCCGCGCGCAAGGGGCCGAGGCCGCCACCGGACTGTTGGACGTCCGCGATCAAGCCGCCATGGCGCAATGGATCAGGGAAGAGGACACGCGCCGCCCAATCGATCTTGCAATCGCAAGTGCGGGAATCACGACCGGCCTTGCGCCTCACGAGCTTGCCGAAGACCCTTCTGCCGTGCGGACCATTACCGCGATCAATCTCATCGGGGTCTTTAATACTGTCGAGCCCCTGATTGCCCCAATGTGTGTGCGCGGGCACGGCCAGTTTGCCTTTATCGGCTCCATCGCAGGCATCCGCGGTCTGCCCTATTCCCCCGCTTATTGCGCGACCAAGGCTGCGGTTCACGCCTATAGCGAATCCCTGCGCGGACGACTTGCGGCCCGCGGCGTCCAAGTCAGTCTCATCATTCCCGGATTCGTGAAGACCCCGATGAACGAAAATATAGCCTCAATAAAACCGCTCGAAATGACCGATGCGGAGGCCGCCCGGATCATCCGGCGCGGCCTCGAAAAGGGCAAATCCGTCATAGCTTTTCCGCAGTTGCTCTATCTTCTGGCGCGGATTGCGCGCATCCTGCCGGCCAGCCTCGTCGATAAGATCATGGCGGGTATTGAGGTTAACATTCCGCAGACTCGCGAGCGCAATTATTAACGAAAGCTTACTTTTTGAGCGAAGCCCCGGCCACTCTTCCGCCAAAATCTACAGTAATCGGCTTATCCACTCAATTTCTGCAATAAATTGTTGCAAATTGTTTGTTGCCGAAACCTTCCGTTTAAGGTTCAAAGCTTGAGTGCTACAGGCCATCTTGGCTGAAACAGACGATTCGTTTGTTTGCTCGAATCGGCCGCACGTCGATCGGCATTGACGAGCGACGACACGGCCGCGAGGCGCCCAAAGACGCAGGACAATGCGCGGGCCAAGCAGCAAGGGCGAGAGAATAGCGCGGGGGCTTGGGCTTTGGACTTTGTCGGCCTGTTCAACATCCTCTGTGACATCGGCCTTATTGCCGCCGCTAGCGGCCTTTTGTTTGTCGGCACCAGTTTTGTCAGTCTGATCGGGATCAATATTTTTGATCAGGCAACCGGCCGTCCGCTTGTTAGACCGCTCGCCAAAGCCCGATTGCGCGACGATGACCTTCCGCATGTCCTCGTCCAGATCCCGGTCTTTAACGAGCCCGCTGTAGTTGCGGGCTGCTTG
>CAYWHF010000345.1:0-3477 GCA_964457695.1 uncultured Methylocapsa sp. | reverse complement strand
CGAATCATTCAAAATTCCAGCACGAACAGGCGCAAAAATTCATCCGTGGGAATATGAGATGAGAGCCGCCTTGGAAGGTCGCTCAGTCTGCCTAACTTTGGCCTCAAAACTTACAATGAATACGTGTCCAAGCAATGACCCTTGGAAAGAATGGAAGATTAGAGATCTCATGCTACGAACATTTGCGCGCGCCGCCATGATTTACGCGCTTTTGAACGGGGTGCCGGCATTTGCCTTCACCAATCCGCTAAGCTCCTTGCAGGTCGCGAGCTTTAACCTGCTCGAGCGCGGACCGCTTGCCGACTTTCTCGATATTTTTCGTATGCAGGCCATCCCGCGCCGCGTTGTAGCCTGGCACCGCGGCCAGGGGCCGGGCACCGTTGTTATTTCGACGAGCGAACGCCGTCTCTACTATGTTCTAAAAGGCGGGGCAGCGATCCAATATGGCGTCGGGGTGGGTCGCCAAGGATTTACCTGGTCCGGCGCGAAGACCGTATCGATGAAACGCGAATGGCCGGATTGGACTCCGCCGCGCGAAATGCTCAAGCGCCGGCCCGAACTGCCGCGTCATATGGATGGCGGAATGGATAATCCTCTCGGTGCGCGCGCGATCTATCTTGGCTCAAGCATGTACCGCATCCATGGTTCGAACGAGCCGGATACGATTGGTGCCGCCGTGTCGTCAGGCTGTATCCGTATGACCAACCGGGACGTCGCCGATCTTTACGACCGCGTTAAGGTGGGGACAAAGGTCGTGGTGCTGCAATAATACCGACTCGCCCTGCATTGCTCTGGGATTAGGCAGAAAGTTAGCTGATCCGGCTAAGATTATTGTGGCCGCAAAGGGAACGGCCGCAACGCGCAGATATGCAATTGCAGCCATTGGATGCAACCGATGCATCAGTTGGTACACCGGTCTCGCATCTTGACTCACGCAGATCAGCGGCCTAGCCTATCACGGTAAGTTGTCTCTCGCCGAACGCCGGCAGATTCCCTTCCGAACCACCTTTTAGCCGGCGCAAGGGAACGGGATGGCACTGTTGCCTGAGCTGATATTTAGCGAAATTTCCATCGCAGCCTGATTTTATTGAGGCGTTTCTCATGCTGGCTCGATTGAAAACGATCATAGCAATCATCGCCGTGCTCAGCAGTCCGGCGCTCGTTCAGGGCGCGGCTAAGCTTAAAGATGCCCAAATCGCGCACATCGCCTATACGGCCGGGCTACTCGACATTGAGGGCGCTAAGCTCGCCTTATCGAAATCGACCAACATGACGGTACGGACTTTCGCCGAAACAAAGGTGCGCGAAACGGCGGAGGCAAATGAGCAAGCGCTCGACCTCGCTCGCAAACTCAACGTTACACCGATAGACAACGATCTGAGCCGCGCCTTAATCGAGCAAGCGGCCAACAAACGGGCTGAACTTGCGAAACTCGAAGGCGCAGAGTTCGACAGGGCTTACATTTCCAATGAGGTCGCGTATCACCTGTTTGTGGATGGCGCGCTTGAGGTCACGCTCATTCCATCCGCCGCTAATCCCGAACTCAGGAGCCTTCTCCAGACCGGTCTTAAGATTTTCCAGGTTCACCAGCGCCTCGCCAAAGAGGCCGCTGCTGCATTGAAGTAAGAGGGGCGGACTTAACAAGCGCCCATGATCTTTTCGGCGATGGGGCAAATGGGGGAGCCAAAATGACGGCCGTGCTTCGGCGGATATCAGCTTCTTATATTCTTTATATTCTTTGCGCTTCAACTTCCGTACTTGCGGGAACTTTGCCAACGGGCAGTTTTTGGGTTGGATACAACGAAGCCTGGTTCGCGGATAAATATCTTAACTGGCTTGCAGACAACCCTTATTTCAACCTGACATCCGGCTTTGACAGGACATTTGTGGACAAGATCTTTGCCGGTATAGCAAACGGTAACGCGAAGATCGTAAGGATTTGGGCCTTCCCGGGTCTTCAGGGCATCGCTCTCAGTACCTCAACTCAGACAGGTGACTTGACAACAATTGGTTTAACGGCTGACTTCAAGAAGAATCTGCCAAAGGTATTGTCGCTTGCAAAAAAACATGGCTTAAAGGTCTACATCACTGCGCTGAACGGAAATGATATGAGGGTTGCCGTTGGCAATAAACCTTTGCAAAGTTACTATACGAATCTACTTTTGAATAATCATGGGGAGAGAGAAAGGTTCAAAAATAACGCATTGCGTCCGCTTCTTGAAATATTGAATGAGAAGGAACCGGACGGATCGCTCAAATATCCTGTTTACGCCGTCGATCTGATCAACGAGATCGAAGCCCCGCTCAACACGAACTACTTTCCCAATTCCTGGCTCGGAGCGCGCGACTTTATCCAAGACATGACTGCATTCGTAAAATTAAACAGCCCGTGGTTGCCGGTGACTTCATCCGCGGGTTTTGGATTTGCGCTGTTGGAAATTGCCTTTGGTCTTTATTCAGGAGTAGGGCTTGATTTCTATGATCTTCATGTCTACGCGGACTGGGGCCTATACCTCGGGGTTACTTGGCTTTGCAATAAAGTCTCCGCGGACGGGGTTCCGGTCATCTTGGGCGAGTACGGCCAAAATTCCCGGGCCGTTGACGATATCCTGCAATACTGGACGACCGCTATTTTTCTATATGGGGCAAAGACCCAATGTTTTTCGGCCGCGCTTGCGTGGAAGTATGAGACCAGCGATGCCTGGTGGACATATCTGAGAACCGACGGAACTTTTCGCCCCGCCTATTCTATCATCCAATCTTACGGGGCTTTCCCCTAACATAAGGAACATAAGGCGCGGTATGAAACCTCAGGCCGCCTCTTTTCATGTTTCGAACATGTCTCGGAGCTCTTGGTCTCCTCCTTGGCACAGAGGCTACAGGCTGACATTTGAAATGGGGGCTTCGAGTCGCTTCAACCCTCCTTGCCCGCCAGATTTAGCCAATCCTGCTCGCTGATTGTCTCGATACCGAGTTCATTGGCTTTTGCGAGCTTCGAGCCGGCGCCTGGGCCAGCGACGACGAGATCGGTTTTTTTCGAGACGGAGGCTGCAACTTTGGCGCCGAGCCGCTCAGCGAGCGCCTTCGCCTCGTCGCGGGTCATGCGTTCAAGCGAACCCGTAAACACAATTGTCTTGCCCGCGACCGGACTTTTGGAGGCAACAGCCTCCATCGGCAACACCGTTACCTCATTCAGCAAGGCGTCGAGAACTTCCTGATTATGCTTTTCGGCAAAGAAATCGGCGATGGCCTCAGCTACCACCTCGCCAATGCCCTCAATATTGTTGATTTCCGTGCGCGCTTCGAAGCTTTGCGCCGCCGCTTGCGCAGTTGCGCGCAACGCAGCAAAAGCATGGAAATGACGCGCGAGGCGCCGCGCGTTTGTCTCTCCGACATGCCTTATGCCGAGAGCATAAATGAAACGGTTGAGCGGCACCGTGCGGCGCGCTTCGATCGCGTCGAAAAGATTTTTGAGGG
>CAYWHF010000344.1:0-3484 GCA_964457695.1 uncultured Methylocapsa sp. | reverse complement strand
AATCGCAACCCTGTTGGATGCGTTTTTGCACCACAGCGGCAGCGCCGCGAATCAGCCCTACGGACCCGCCGGCAAGCATTTCAAGTTGCGGTCCTATTTTTTTGAGCAGCCAAAGCCAGGCGATTGGCAATTCTCCATGGATTTCGCAAGAGGAATATATCGCCCCAACAACGATGAATACGCATATGTCATCAACAACCCCAACGACTGGGTTCCCCAAGTCCCCCTTTCAATCGAGTGGCCTTCGGAAGGGCTTCAAGTTATCGTCGGGAACCTTAAACCCGATACAAATGATCCCCATTTGAACCGTTCTATACGTGCGGCACAGTATTATACTTATTCTTTAAGTAGACTGAGACAAACCGTGGCGGATTTTTTAAGGGCTTCACAGACCATCCGTGATTACGTTCAAGGGGCAAGTGTCAATCTAAGCGGCGTGCGCCAGAAACTGGAGAACATTTTTGGTTAAGAGGCGCCACTGCAGAAAAAATTCGAAGATGCAGTTTCCACTTTGCAGGGCACCGCAAGTGATTTGAAAGGTGGTCAATTTGAGAGGTTTGACGATTTAGATCCGGTATATTTCACTGCTGGCGGCAGCCAAGACCGTCCTGAGCAAGAAATTGCCGCTGGCAACTCAACGACCTATGTGCCGGTTGGGGTGCTCGTGAGTCTTCCCTTGTGCAGTAAACGAAACAGCGACGATTGGTTCTTAGAGCATCATCTGGCGACCTATCTCGACTTGATGAGTCCTCAAAACCAGAAGGATCCCGAAACACTCAACAATTCCTGTGTGCTCTCGCATTGATAACAGGCGGCACAGCGGCTGCGCCTCGGCTTGAAATCTCGGGATGCGGAAGCGGCGCCCGAAAAAGGAATCGGCCGCACCTAGCGATACCCAAACTGTCTTAATGGAAACCTCCAAGGTTTGTTTCCTGGCAGCCACAATTCGGACCAGCGCATTTCGTTCCGGCTCTCCCGCAAATTTTCAGGCGCAAGCAAAGGCTTGACCTCGAGCCCGGCCATGGGACATATTGCATTGCAACACCCCTTCACGGCGGGCAAAGCGGCCAATGGCGTCCACCCCTCCCTTCAAAAGCAACAAGCCGGCTCCCTCCGGAAAAATTGGCATTCTGCTTGTTAACCTCGGCACGCCCGATGCCCCTGATTTTTGGCGGGTGCGCGAATACCTCGACGAGTTTCTGTCCGATCCTCGCGTGATCGAGACTCCGCGGCTTTTTTGGTGGCCGGTCTTAAATTTATTTATCTTGAGCGCGCGCCCAGGCCGGGTCGCCAAGCATTATGCCGCGATTTGGAATGAGGAGACCGGCGAAGGCCCGCTGAAGGCGATCACCCGTTCGCAGGCCGAAAAGCTCGCGGCATGGATCGCGGCGGGCGGACTTGACCCGAAGGCAAGGCAAACGGCGGCCGAAAGATTCTTCATTGCTTGGGCGATGCGCTACCGCAAGCCGGATATCGCAGACGGCATTTTGGCGCTGAAGGAGCATGGCTGCGCGCGGATCCTCGTTTTGCCGCTTTATCCGCAATATGCGGCCGCCACGGTGGCGAGCGTCGCCGACAAGGTTTTCGATACGCTCAAAGCGATGCGATGGCAGCCTGCGGTGCGCTTTGCGCCGCCCTATTTCGGTGATCGGACCTATATCGATCTCTTGGCGACATCTATTCGCGCCGGGATCGCCCGGCTCAAATTCGTTCCAGACAACATCTTGGTCTCGTTCCACGGCCTGCCAAAAGATTCCGTTGCCAAAGGCGATCCGTATTACGATCAATGTCTCGAAACCTGGCGGCTGCTCCGCGAGGAGCTGCGGCTCAGCGCCAGCCAATGTCCGGTCGGCTTCCAATCGCGCTTCGGGCGGGCGGAATGGCTGCAGCCCTATACGACGGATAAAATCAAGAGCCTAGGTGGGCAAGGCGCCAAGGGATTGGCGGTGGTGGCGCCAGGTTTTTCCGCCGATTGCCTCGAGACGCTCTATGAGATCGGCGTCGAATGCCATGAAATTTTTCTCAAGGCTGGGGGAGAGAATTTTGCCTTGATCCCTTGCCTCAATGACAGCGAGGCCGGAATGATGCTGATCCAGGAACTCGTTTCGCGTGAGCTTAAGGGCTGGGTCTAAACTGGATCACGGACTCAAGAGATCGCGGCGGACTTGATCACGCTTATGTCATTTTCGGCGATGCTGCTGCGGACGGCGTTGATTGAGCCAGCGTGGTCGAAAGGCCGGCAGGCGTCCTCGATGATCCAAACCGCAAACCCAAGCCGTTTTGCATCCTCGGCCGAGAACAGCACGCAATATTCGAGCGAAAGCCCGGCAATGAAGACGCGGGCGAGACCGCTCTCGCGCAAATAGCCGGCTAGCCCCGTCGGCGTCTTTCGGTCATTCTCGAAAAAAGCCGAATAAGAGTCGATTTGCGCCCGATAACCCTTGCGCAGAATGAGCGCCGCGTGGGGGATATCTAAATCCTTGTGCAACTCTGCTCCGGGCGTTCCTTGAACGCAATGGTCAGGCCAGAGCGTTTGCCTACCGTAGCTTACCTCGACGGTCTCATAAGGAAGGCGCCCGATATGCGAGGAAGCGAAAGAAATATGCCGTGGCGGATGCCAGTCCTGGGTCAGAACGACATGTTCGAAACGGCGGGCGAGCTTGTTGATTGGCGCAAGAACTTCGCCGCCATGCGGCACGGGAAAGTGACCGCCAGGACAAAAATCGTTCTGGACATCGACGGCAATAAAGACGTCGTTTGTGGTTATAGTGAAGGCGCTTGCCATGGAATATTGCTGCCGCCCGTATTTCTTTATCCAATATTTCGGAGCCGTGCCCGGCCATGTCAAATTTTGCCGTGCGGGGGCTGGTATGGCTTGAGCCTATCCCAAAAGGGCAACGAGAATTTCGCCTGACGGTTCCGCGGATGTTTTGCACTCCGGTAGCCACTGCGCCTACGCCAGCTCCCAGAATTGTGGCGCTGCAACGCAGCGCGGGTTGAACGATCGAGAAATGCCGCAAACTATTCTTGCGCGCACCTTTCAACGGGTGCATTCTCAAGCGGCAATTCGCTTGCTTGAAGACGGACGCCACGGCGCGGGTCTTTAAGGGCGGACCTCAATCGATGACAAAGGCAAGAAGGGATTGCCACAATGATTGTCGCACGCATACTTGCGGCAAAGGGACGGGACGTTGTAACCACCGAGCCGCAAAGGACATTGGCCGAAGCAGCCGCGCTATTGACAGCGCGGAAAATTGGCGCGGCCGTCGTGACCGATCCGCAGGGCTATATCCTCGGAATATTGTCGGAACGGGATATACTTCGCGCGGTCGGCAAAGGCGGCGCGGGGGCGCTTCGGGATACCGTTTCGAAACCTATGACGGAAAGTGTTTTTACCACTCAGGAAAATTAACCCATCCACCCGACCATGGAGCAAATTACCCAACCCCCTCTCCGGCAACTTCACGTTTTACAAGAACCGGAA
>CAYWHF010000343.1:0-3497 GCA_964457695.1 uncultured Methylocapsa sp. | reverse complement strand
ACTCTTACTACTCAGAGCATGATGGTGTAATCGCCCAAACGGGTTAGCGCGATCCCGTTGGCGCCTTCGAAACTCAGGCTGCCATCCCGCTCGCGCTCGAATACCAAGACCGAGTTGCCGGCGGGGTCATCCGACATAGTATGACACAATAGAGAACACTGCTGGCGGGACCGCAAATGCGTATTTACGCGAGAGGTGAATGCGCGGACTTCCTGGCGGGATCAAGGGAGCAGCGCGCAAGCGGAGGGCGCAATCTGACTCCGCATTCGCCTGAATGACGGTTGGCGTTACAAGAAAAGAGATCACTTTTTAATGAATGCGGCGGAGACCGGCTCTTTTGTTTCGAGAACGCGATGGATGCACAAAAAAGCAGCAAGAAATTTTATTCCTCCGTGAATCTTCCGTGAGAATTTCGGAACGATTCCATCGCCTGGATCGCGCTAACCCGTTTGGGCGATTACACCATCATGCTCTGAGTAGTAAGAGTTGAATGCGTCGTTGGAACGTCATCTGTATGATTGAGAACAACAATCCGACGGCGTGTATTTCGTAAGTGTAGCTTCGAGCGCCGTGTATTCCGTGGCCAAATCAGCAGGAAACGAGAAAGGGGCACTGCTATGACAAATCTCATCATCCGTCACTTGCAGCGACTTTTGGCAGCTATTTCGTTGCTCTGCCTTTTTCAATCGGCGCGCGCATTCGCAGAAGAGAACCAGGGTGCGGTGGAGAATAGTTGCGCTCGGATGTGATCAAATCTGCTCTCGTGTCACTCTCACGTGCCTAAGGCAATCCCTATGGGTGTGAACCCAGGCGCCGACAAGGCCTTGTTGGCTTTTCCCCGCGGTCCGGTCGCGCAGCGCAGATTGTTGATCGTCGAGGATGAACCGGAAATCGCCGATGTTCTCCGCAGCAAATTTAGCGACGAAGGTTTTAAGATCGTCCGCGAACGCGACGGACACGCCGGTCTGCGCCAAGTAGAGAACGGCGATTTTGATCTGGTCGTACTTGATTTGGTCCTTCAAGGGTTTGACGGTTTCGATTTCTGCCGCCGGCTGCGCGCGCGGTCCGTATACACGCCGGTCATTATCGTCAGCCGGGAAATGGATGAGGCCCACCGCATCCTCGGTCTTGAACTCGGGGCCGACGACTGCCTTTCAAAACCCTTTTCGGTTCTCGAGCTCATGGCGCGCATTCGCTCGCTGTTTCGCCGCATCGACCATAACAAAATTGTCCTTGGCCCACGGACCTTGCAAATCCAGGCAGGGGTCCTTTCTTTCGACATGGCGCGGCGGGAGGTTCGGGTTGGCGGCCGGCCGGTTTCGCTAACACTGCGAGAGTTCGATCTTTTGCTTTTTTTCGCCCGTAATCCCGGCCGGGTGTTTACCCGCCCGGAGCTTCTCGACCATGTCTGGGGTTATGGTCACGACGGCTATGACCATACCGTCAACGCGCACATCAACCGGTTGCGCTCCAAGATCAGGCCCAATCCGGGGAGCCCCAGTCATATCACCACGATATGGGGGGTGGGCTATAAATTCGAGGCGGAGATGCATCGATCCGCGGTGCGCGAAAATGTCAGTGGCACACAATAGCGCAAAGCACCGCCAACTTGGGGCGGGGCTTGTAGGAATGTGCAAGGGCTGTTACCAGAACTGCCTATGGCGGCAATCGAAATCGTTCCGGTCAATGGGATGCTGCGGTTTGTGGATTTCTGCAAACTTCCGCGGCTGCTTTATGCGGGAAAGCGAGGCTTTGCGCCGCCGCTCGATGTTGAGCGCTGGGCGAATTTCGCCCATAAATTGAACCCGCATTACAAATTGGTCGAGTCGCACGCGTTTTTGGCCAGGCGTGATGGTCAGTGGGCGGGCCGCATTTCGGCGCAAATCTATAAGCCGGAGATTGCGCCGGTCGGCGCCTCGCGCGCGCAATTCGGCGCGCTCGACGCCATCGACGACATCGAGATCACGCGCGCGCTGACAGAGGCCGCCGAAAGGTGGCTGCGCGCACGCGGGGCCAATCGCATCAACGGCCCTTTTTCGCCCACCATAAATGGCGAAGCGGGCGTGCTCGTCGAAGGCTTTGACGCCCGTCCGATGATTTTTATGCCGTGGAATCCGCCCTATCTTCCGCGCCATCTCGAGTCACTGGGTTATACAAAAGCGCGCGATCTTTATTGCTATCGCCTTGAGATCGAAAATTTCGGCCTCGACGAAAAGCCGCGCATGTTGAACCGCAAGGAATGGCGCGGCCGGCTGAAACTCAGGCCCTTAAAACTTGATCAGTTGAAGAAGGGCGAGACGGCGCTGATGTCGGAGCTCTTCAACGACGCCTGGCGCGGCAATTGGGGCTTTGTGCCTTTTACGGTCGAAGAGCTCGATTCCACCGCCGACGTGCTCAAATATATCATGTCGCCCGAATACGGTATTGTCGCCGAGCTTGATGGCGTCCCCCAATCTTTTGCCATCGCGCTCCCCAATCTGCATGAGATCACGGCCGATCTGAACGGGCGGCTTTTTCCGTTCGGCCTGCCGCGGGTGATCTCGCGCATCAAAAAACATAAATTCGAGGCCGCGCGCATCGTTTTGCTCGGCACGCGAAAACCGCTGCAGAATAGCGCCATGGGCGGCGTCATTCTGCTGTCGATGATCGAGGAGTTTCGCCGGCGCGGCCCCGCGACCTCGATAAAACATCTTGAGGTCGGCTGGGTGCTCGAAGACAATTTGGCCATGCGCCGGCCGATTGAGCTGTTTGGCGGCAAGGTGGACAAGATCCACCGGGTCTACGAGAAGCAACTGAACGGCGCCGCCTAGCCGGCTCGGGCTTTCCCACAAGCCGGAGCTCGTTCTCCTATCTAGAATTATTCCAAAAATGTTTCACGTGAAAACATTTTGTCCGAAAGTAGCTCAAAACCTTACAAGACAGGTGACGGCGGCGCTCCTTCCGTCAAATCAGATCGACCGATTTTTTGGTCCGGTTCCAAAAACGCGGCGGCGGCGCTTCGATGGCCGCGGTTGTTGCCGGAAATCATCTCTCATGTAAGGTTTCCCTTCGCCGAGCTGCCGGGCGGAGTTGGGCAGGGCTTGACTTCGGACCATCACCAGCGGCGGGGGCGGAGAGAGGGCGGCGGGCATGAATAAATATTCGATCATGCTATCAAGCACATATGTTGAATTAAAGGACCACCGGCAAGCCGTCCGAGAGGCGATGCTCGGTCAGCAAATGTTTCCGAACGCCATGGAAAATGACGCTGCCTTGGCAGATCAAGACCTCATTGACGCTTCTTTAGCTAAGGTCAAGGAGTCGAAAGCCTATGTTGGCTTAATTAGCTACCGCTATGGCCAAACTCCGGTTTGCCCAGTGCGAAACCCGCAGTGCCTTTCACTAACCGAACTCGAATTTCGCTACGCATTGAAGCGCAAAATTCCGATCTGCATGTTCATCATGCACGACGAACATCCGGTTCCAAAACGAGAAGTGGGGAAGGAGCGTGGCGTTAA
>CAYWHF010000342.1:0-3516 GCA_964457695.1 uncultured Methylocapsa sp. | reverse complement strand
CAAGCCGCCAGACATGGAGATCGGTCAAAACGTCCCCGCCGCTTTCAATCGTCTGCCGCAGCTCCTCGGCTGTTGTCTTATCTGCGCTCATATCCAAAAGGATGCCGCCGGTGTCGCGCACCAATCCATAGGCCCAATTGGCGATGACCAAGGCGCCAACGATGCCCATGACCGGATCCATGAAAACCCAGCCAAAAAAGCGCCCGAGGAGCAGCCCGAATATCGCGAGTATCGAAACGGCCGCGTCCGCCGCCACATGAACGAAAGCCGCGCGCATATTGTGGTCGCGCATTGTTGCGGATGCGGCGCCGCCGTGCGTGCGTGCCGGGGCATCGTGACTGCCGTGGTGATGGTGCCCATGTTCATGACTGTGTTCGTGGCCGCGACGATCGCGGCCTCCGCCAAGAAGCCAGGCGGTCGCGACATTCACGGCGAGGCCGCCGGTTGAAATCAAAATCGCCTCGTCGAAATGAATCGTGACCGGCGCAAAAAGACGCTGTGCCGCCTCATAACCGATGATCAGGGCGATGATCGCAAGCACGATCGCGCTCGTATATCCGGCAAGATCGCCGAGCTTGCCGGTGCCAAAAACGAAGCGGGCGTCGTTGGCATGCCGCCGCGCATAGGTATAAGCCAGAGCAGCGATCAACAGCGCCAAGGCGTGGGTGGCCATATGAAAGCCGTCGGCGACCACGGCGAGCGATCCAAACAGCGTGCCGCCACAAATTTCCGCCGCCATCATGAACAAGGCGAGGGAAATGGCCGCCCAAGTCCGCCGTTCGTTTGCCGCGTGGCCCTCGCCCAGAAAGACGTGGCTATGTGCGGCCCTTGAAATTCCGGCATCGCGGTTATGCACCATCATTCTCCGCTTCTTGATTCGCCGTTTGCGATTGTTTCGTATCTCCGGATGCCGCGGCTCTTCGCCGGAGCGGGCCAACTGGATATTTAAGCCGGCGGCGGGCGCCGCGCCAACAATCTTGTCGATCGCGTTGCGGGTGCCGGATATGTACCACACGAATAGCCGCCAGTCTCTGGTTGCATTTGAATTGACCTTTGCTACGCTCTGGCAAATGCGGAAAAGGTCCAAACTGTTCGACGTTTTTGTCTGTGCTGCGCTTGCACTTTGCTGGAGCGCCCAGCTTTCTCCGCTATTCGGCCAGGCGCCATCGGCAGTCCAGGCCACGAACAGGCTCGCGGGCTTTGACGATTTCCTGCAAGCGCTGTGGCCCGAGGCGAAACAAAAAGGCGTTAGCCGCGCGGGTTTCGACGCGGCCTTTGCCGGGCTCGAGCCCGATCCCACGGCGCCTCAAGCCTCCAACCGGCAGGCCGAATTCGACACTCCCTTAAAAACCTATCTGAAGGAGGCCGTTTCGCCGCGCCGCATCGCGCGCGGCCGCGAATGTTTTAACAAATGGCGCGCGGAACTCGCCGGCATAGAACGCCGCTTCGGTGTGCCCGCGGCTATTGCCGTGGCGGCTTTCGGCATCGAGTCGGACTATGGCAGAGAAACAGGCGGCAAAGACATCATCCGGTCGCTCGCAACGCTGGCTTTTGTTCGTCCGGACCGGCCGGTTTTTCGCAACGAGCTTTTGGATGCGCTCGTCATGCTGGATAAGCGTGCGATTGCCCGTGCCTTGATGAAAGGATCCTGGGCTGGCGCGATGGGCGGGCCGCAGTTTCTTCCCTCCACCTATCTCAAATTTGCGGTGCGTTTTGGCGGCGAGGGCACGCCGGATATTTGGAATAGTTCCCTCGATAGCCTGGCGTCGATTGCGAATTTTCTGCAAAAATCCGGGTGGCAGAACGGGCTTTCTTGGGGGACGGAAGTGCGCTTGCCGGAAAATTTCAGCTTTAACTCCTTGCACCAGAGTTTTGCTGCCTTTGCGTCTCAGGGCGTCAAGAGCGTCACTGGCGATGCCTTGCCCGAAGGTGAGGCCACATTGTTCTTGCCCTCTGGCGCGTCCGGCCCTGCTTTTCTTCTGTCGGCCAATTACTGGATACTTAAGGCCTACAACAATTCCGATTCTTACGCTTTGTCGCTAGCCCATCTTGCCGACCGCATTGACGGCAAGGGGGAGCTCAGCGGCGATTGGCCCGAGCGCGAGGTTTTTTTGAGCCGCACCCAAAAGGCGGAGATGCAGCGGCATCTCGAAAAACTTGGATTTTATCGCGGCGAGATCGACGGCCGCTTCGGCCAGGCCTCGCGCGATGCGATCCATGATTTCCAAAAGAGCATTGGCGCTGCTCGAGCCGACGGCTTTGCCACACCCGACCTTTTGCGACGGGCCGCAGAGGAAGCAGCCAGCCGTCCTGGCCGTTGAACAACTAACTTCTCGTTGGCATTGACAGCCATCGCCGCGATTGGGGCCTAAAGCGGGAAGCTGAATGAAGCAAATATCGAATCGCCGCGTACCCGCTTCTTGACATCGAACTCGTGAAGCCACCGGCCGCTGAAGGTAACCGCTTGCTTATCGACCATGAAAGTGTAGGAGAGCAACGGACCGATCCCTGCGTCGCGGCCCCTAAAAGGACCCACACGGTCTCCGGAACCATAATCGCCCGTGATCTGCTGATAATAGAAGCCGCCCACGCCCACCGCCAGGCCGAAAGGAAAGTGCTGATTGAGCGCCGCCTCGATATGCAGCTCGTCGCCGCTTTGATAGTTCGTGGCGGTATTGCGCAAATTGAACGTCATGCCAACCGCGCCCGAGACTTCGGTTCCGGTCTGCTGACTTAGAAAAGTATAGGCCCCCTTGAGATCGAAGCCGGGCCGGTTGAGGCCCATTATTGCAAGGCTGTTGGGGGCATAGTGACCAGTCGGCGCGATGCCGGTGAGGGCGATATTCCAATGATGCTCGCCTGCTTCCCAGCCGAGGCTCGCGCTGTAAGCGCTGTCGCCGATAGAGTCGACCGAATCCTTCCGGTTGAGCTGGCGATTGAACCCGAGGGGGCCGATGAAGGAAACAGCTGCGGAATTCGTGTCGGAGCCAACCGGAACGGCCGCGGCAAACCCGAGCGTGCCGCCAAGAATCTTGACATCGGTATACCAAGCGGTTGCCGCGATATTAGTAATGAAATTGACCTTTATTCCCGCGGCCGTGATGTTACCAAAAGGAAAGTTACCATTCGTGGTCGCACTGGCGGAATAGAGATAGAACGTATCCGAAAAATAGACCCCTGGCGGCGGCGTATAACCCGACATCGGAATGCCGTAGCCGAGCCCATAGTCGCCAAAACCATATTCGGTGGCCTGCGTTGGCGCGACGGACAAACTCCCGGCAACACAAAAGGCAGCGCACATCGTTTGTGACGCGGCCCGTGCCATGACTGATCTCATGCAAACCTCGGCACAGGATAATCGAATGCGCAACACCTTGGCCGCAACCGGGAGAATGAACCCCATTAGAAAGCCCGGCTGAACATTGCGCAAGCCGCTCACCGATTTTCTTCCATGTCGTTGCCGATTGGACACAGAGCGCGGATGGGCCTTGAGGCGCCTATCCCGGACAGCGGGCG
>CAYWHF010000341.1:0-3527 GCA_964457695.1 uncultured Methylocapsa sp. | reverse complement strand
TCAAGGCTCCAGCACCGAATCCCAATAGAGATAATCGAGCCAGCTTTCGTGCAGGTAATTTGGCGGAAAACGCCGGCCATTTTGGTGGAGATCGTTCACGCTCGGCTGATAGGGCGTACGCGACGGCCACATGCGGGCCTCGCCCGGGAGCCGGTCGCCTTTGCGGAGATTGCAACCGGAACAGGCGGCAACGACATTTTTCCACGTCGTCGTGCCGCCTCTGGAGCGGGGAACCAAATGGTCAAAGGTCAGATCCTCGCGGGAGCCACAATATTGGCAGCTGAACCGGTCGCGAAGAAACACGTTGAAACGAGTAAAGGCGGGGTGACGGGAGGCTTTTACATAGTTTTTGAGAGAAATCACCGAAGGAAGGCGCATCTCGAGACTCGGACTTCGGACCGTCTTATCGTAGCTCGATACGATATTCACCCGGTCGAGGAAGACGGCCTTAATCGAATCCTGCCATGACCAAAGGGAAAGCGGATAATAGCTCAACGGCCGGAAGTCGGCGTTGAGGACGAGCGCCGGACAGGCCTCGGGCGAGACCCTTGGTTGGGAATGAATCGTCACCTCAGCTTCCTCGCCCAGCGGCCTGCCAGCGAAACGGACGCGCCGCTACTCCAATTATTTCGCTCTTTGAGCTTTTATATCGGCTAGGATTCGAACGCTAGCCCCGTAATTCGTCTTTCCTGGCCTCGATGACACCCGTATGAAGCGGCCATGAAAAAACGGTTTGCGCGGCGAGGAATTAGCGTGTGGGAACCGGCGTGCCGCTGCGGTAATCGTAGAATCCGCGCTGGGATTTGCGCCCGAGCCAGCCCGCTTCGACATATTTCACGAGCAAGGGGCAGGGCCGGTATTTCGGGTCGGCCATGCCATCATGAAGAAACTGCATGACCGAAAGCACCGTATCAAGCCCGATAAAATCGGCGAGCTGCAAGGGACCCATCGGGTGATTTGCGCCAAGCCGCATCGCGGTGTCGATCGATTCGACGGAGCCCACACCCTCATAAAGCGTATAGATCGCTTCGTTGATCATTGGCAGCAAAATCCGATTGACAATGAAACCTGGAAAATCTTCGGAAACGGTAAAGATTTTACCGAGGCGGCGAACGAACACCTTGGCCGATTCGAATGTTGCGTTATCGGTCACGATGCCGCGAATCAGTTCGACGAGCTGCATCTTCGGGACAGGATTCATAAAATGTATGCCGATGAAGCGTTCGGGCCTATCGGTGATCGAGCCAAGCCGCGTGATCGGAATCGATGACGTGTTCGTGGCCAAGAGCGCCGACGGCTTCAACGACGGGCAGAGCTTTGCAAAAATCTTGCGTTTGACTTCCTCATTTTCTGTCGCCGCTTCGATAACCAGATCGCAGTCCCCAAGGGCCTCGAAGTCGCGCGCGGTCTTGATGAGGTTCATCGCCGCGTCGCGCGCGTTCTGTTCCAACTGATTTCGTTCGACCTGGCGTGCGAGATTGCCGGCGATCGTGGCAAGACCGGCGTTGATACGCGCTTCGGTAATATCGTTGAGAGCCACTTCGATGCCACACTGAATACAGACCTGGGCTATTCCCGTGCCCATCTGGCCGGCCCCAACTATCCCGATTTTATTGATGTCCATTTCATTCGTCCGCGGCGGCAAAGACGCTCAAAGGTCATATATGGATCGACTTTATCTTTCACTCGCCGAGGCAAATTCGCGCGAGCCCGGCGGATTTCTAAACGAAAGAAAAAGATATTTCCACCGCGTTGATTTCTCCGCCAGAGAACGATTGGATCAACGCCGAACAGCTTTCGTCAATACTCAAGCGTGAGCGAGAACCGATGCATGAAATTCAACGGCAAGAGTAGCCTCCCCGGCGGGCCACTCGCCAGCGCAGCGGCAGCCCTTTGACACTTACAGATAACTGCAACGGTCGTTAAAATTCAGCAAAGTGCCTCTAACGGCCTGCTTTGGCCAGCTCTTCGTTCAGCTTTGGCAAAATTTCAAAAAGATCGCCGACTAGACCGTAATCGGCAATCTGAAAGATTGGCGCCTCTTCGTCCTTGTTGATTGCGACAATGACCTTGGAGTCTTTCATCCCGGCTAGGTGTTGGATCGCACCGGAGATGCCGACGGCAATGTAAAGGTCAGGGGCGACAATCTTTCCGGTCTGGCCGACCTGCAAATCATTTGGGGCATAGCCCGCATCGACTGCGGCGCGCGATGCGCCAATCGCGGCGCCGAGCTTGCCGGCGATCGGCTCGATCAAGGCGGCAAAATTCTCCGCGTTCCGCATGCCGCGGCCGCCAGATATGATAATTTTTGCCGCGGCAAGCTCCGGGCGCTCGGATTTGGCGATGCTCTCATCCCTAAAGCTTGATACCTCGGGCGCGGCAGCTGGGGGAATTCTCTCGATCGGAGCCGAGCCTCCCTCCCCACTTGCCTGAAACGACGCCGTCCGCACCGTAATGACCTTCTTGGCGTCACTCGACTGGACGGTCTCGATCGCATTGCCGGCATAGATCGGGCGCTCAAATATGTCGGGCGCAACCACCTTCACGATGTCCGAAATCTGCATCACATCGAGCAGCGCCGCCGCCCTCGGCATGACATTCTTGCCGGCCGAGGTCGCGGGGCCAATGAGCGCGGAATAATTGGCGGCCAAAGAGACGAGAAGCGCGGCCATCGGCTCGGCCAATTGATGCGCGTAGGCTGCGTCGTCAGCGAGAAGAACCTTCTCGACGCCGTCTAATTTGGCCGCGGCTTGCGCGGCGGCTTCTACCTTCTCCCCCGCGACGAGCGCATGAATGGGTTCTCCGAGCACCATTGCAGCACTCAGAGCTTTGGCGGTAGCTTCGTTAAGCTTGCCGTTTGAGACCTCGGCAAGAAGCAGCACCGGCATCAGATCACCCCTGCTTCGTCCTTGAGCCTAGCGACGAGTTCGGCTGGCGAGGCGACTTTGATTCCGGCCTTGCGCGCGGGCGGAGCGAGTGTTTTCAAGACTCTTAGACGCGGCGCGATATCGACTCCCAGATCCTCGGGTGTCTTCTCTTCAATGATTTTCTTTTTGGCCTTCATGATGTTCGGCAGCGAGGCGTAGCGCGGCTCGTTAAGCCGCAGATCGGTAGTGACAACGGCGGGAAGTTTTAAACTCACGGTCTGCAATCCTCCGTCGACCTCGCGGGTCACATCAACACTGTCGCCGTCGATTGTTACTTTGGAAGCAAAAGTTCCCTGGCCCCATCCCAAAAGCGCGGCGAGCATCTGTCCGGTCTGATTGCAATCATCGTCAATCGCCTGTTTGCCGAGAATGATAAGCATGGGTTCTTCGGCAGCAGCGATCGCCTTCAAAAGCTTGGCGACGGCAAGCGGCTCGACCTGTTGTGCCACCTTGACCAAAATGCCGCGGTCGGCGCCCATAGCAAGTCCTTTTCGGATAATCTCCGCCGCCTGCACCGGTCCAACCGAGACGACAATCACCTCGGCTGCCTTGCCCGCTTCTTTGAGGCGCAGCGCCTCCCCGCCGGCGATTTCATCAAAA
>CAYWHF010000340.1:0-3528 GCA_964457695.1 uncultured Methylocapsa sp. | reverse complement strand
ATAAAAAATTCCGCGGGTGGGGTAAAGGGGGGCGACGCCCGGATGGGGGCGGGTAGGGGCGATTTTTCGTAGGGTGTTAGGCCATGCGCGGCGGCGAGGTCGGCGGTAGCATTGGGTTCAGGAGTGGTGGGCAAGAGATCCCCAGGACAGCGCATTCCGATTATATGCTTCTTAAAATGACAACACAAATTACAGGGGTGGATGGCTGCAAGGCCGGTTGGATCGCCGTAACTACGACCCCCGAATCTTTCGACAATGCGGAAGCCAAAATTTTCGAGACCTTCGCGGAGCTTGTTGCGGAACTGGCACCCCGATCGATCATCGCTATCGACATCCCAATTGGTTTGCCGGAAAGTGCCATCAGGGGCGGCCGCGAACCCGACTGGGCTGCTCGCGAATTTCTCGGGCTCCAGCGGGCATCGGTCTTTCCCGTCCCATCGCGGCGAGCGGTTTATGCTCATGAGCAAGGCTACGCCGCGGTCAGCGTGACAGCGCAGGACACATCTGAGCCACCAATAAAACCTTCGAAACAACTCTTCGGAATTCTTCCGCGTATTCGGCAAATCGATGAGATCCTGCGACAAGATCCGGCGCTGCGCGAGCGCGTTTTCGAGGTTCATCCCGAGGTGTCATTCAAGGTAATGAATAACAATGAACCGCTGCCTGAATGGAAGAAGGTCAAAGGTCGTATAAACCCGCTCGGAATGCAGATTCGCAAAGAACTTTTGACGAAAGAGGGCTTTCCCCGCCCATTCCTCAATCAGACTCCGCCAGACGGGGCCGGCCGTGATGATTTTTACGACGCCTGCGCTTGCGCCTGGAGCGCGAAACGAATTCTCCAGGGCAAAGCGCGAGTTTTTCCTGCCAGACCAGCGGTCGACGCGGAAGGGCTGGAGCAAGCGATCCGAGCTTGAAGCTGCCGAGCCGGGCGCAAGTCCATCATCCAACATGGATGCTGTCATTCTCCTCACGAAAGGCGGCGAGACTCCTAAACATCCCGCGCCCGTCGGTCCCACCGACAAGCGGATCGATGAGATTTTCGGGGTGCGGCATAAGGCCCAGCACGCGGAAATTGTCCGAATAAATCCCGGCAATGTCATTGATCGAGCCGTTCGGATTGGCGTTCCCATTCTTGCCGCCCCGCGCATCGCAATAGCGGAAGGCGACACGGCCTTCGCCCTCTAACCGTGTGATGGTTTCCATATCGGCAATAAAATTTCCCTCGCCATGCGCGACCGCCACTTTGATAATCTGGCCCCTTGCATAGTGCGAGGCAAAAGGTGTGTCGTTGCGTTCGACTGCAAGATGCTGCATGCGGCAGATGAAACGCAGATTCGCATTGCGCATCAACACGCCAGGCAACAGCCCGGCCTCGACCAGAATCTGAAAGCCATTGCAGATGCCGAGAACGAGACCACCGCGCGCGGCATACGCGCGCACGGCGTCCATAATGGGCGCACGCGCTGCAATGGCCCCGCAACGCAGATAATCGCCATAGGAAAAACCGCCCGGCAGCACGACCAGATCCGTGCCGGGGGGCAGAGAGTGTTCGCCGTGCCATATGATACAAGGTCGCGCGTTCGCGACGTTATCTAAGGCGCGTAAGGCATCCTGCTCGCGGTTCGAGCCCGGAAAGAGAATGACGGCGGCTTTCATGGCCTATACGAAATCTCGGAAGGAACGCCTCGACGTTTCTCGTGGTCTTGGCATGACCCTGGGCTTGGCCCGGCCATCCGTATCCCTGGAGTCGCTGGTAATGCAATTGGCCCGCGTTGGGCTCCCGTCAAGGCCAGTACGCCAAAGACTGAGAGAATCTCAATCAAAATCAAAATGTCCTTGTATTCTTGCGCCTCGCTTGAATCTGCCTCATGCTCCGACGACTTCGTAATCCCACATGGAATCACGGGGTATATCTTACCACCAGCATCACGGCTTTTGGGAAAGGCCCCCTACGAACCTTGCGGCATAACGGGCCAAGAGATCGACTTCGAGATTAACCTTAGTGCCAACCTGCGCGCTTCCCCAAGTTGTCGCTTTCAGCGTGTGCGGAATGAGCAGCACAGAGACTTTCTTGCTCGCGACTTTATTAACCGTCAACGATGTGCCGTCGAGCGCAACCGAACCTTTTTCCGCAATGAACCGTGAAAGCTTCTTCGGCGCGCAAAAATCGATTCGCCGCATTCCTTCAAAATCTTCGATCTCAATGATTTCGGCGACGCCATCCACGTGGCCGGTTACGATATGGCCGCCGAGTTCATCGCCCACTCTCAAAGCCCGTTCGAGATTGAGTCTCGTGCCAATTTTCCACTGCCCGGACGTCGTGCGCGCAAGCGTTTCTGCCCCGACATCCGCCTCAAACCAGCTGCCCTCGCCTGAACTGCCGCGTGCGGTCACCGTTAGGCAAACCCCATTGCAGGCAATCGACGCGCCAATCGCAATGGTCTTTGGGGGATAAGAACAGGCAATGCGCAGATGGCGGAGATTGGCGTGCTCCTCGACGCTTTCGACCACACCGACGTCGCTGACGATTCCCGTGAACATTTAGTCCATTCTTTCGTAGCGTGTGAGTTTGTCGGCGCCAATCATCCGGCTCTCGGCAAGACGATATTGCTGTTGATCGGCAAGCATCGAGGCTGCCGCCGCATCGAGGCCCACGCCCTTACCAATGAGCGGTTTTAGAGAAGTAAGAAATATGACTTCATCCGCAAGTCCTTGTCCGATCAAAGCCGCCACAACCTTCGGCCCCCCCTCGCAGAAAATCCGGGTGAGGCCGCGCAGAGCCAAAAAATTAAGTGCAGCCTTAATGTCGACGTGCCTTGCCGGGTCGCGACAAACATAAGCGATTTCGACACCCGCCGCTCTCAGGCGCGCCGCGCGCTCTTCGCTCGCGCCTTTTCCTGCTATTACAAGCGTTGGAAATTTTGCAGCCGTCGCGGCAAGCCGCGATTGCGGCGGCAGGCGAAGCTCGCTGTCGAGCACGATTCGCAAAGGCTTCCGATCCTCAAGGCCAGGAAGCCGCACCGTCAACAGAGGGTCATCCGCCAACGCCGTGCCAATGCCGATCATGATCGCGTCATGCATCGCGCGCATCACATGCACCAAGCCATTGGCCGGCTCGCTCGTGATCAGAAGGCGTTCCTTGCTGTCGGCTCGCGCGGCATAGTGATCGGACGTAAAGGCAAGTTTTAAGTGCACCATAGGGCGCTTATTTGTAACGCGCAAAAAATGGCCGAGATGGGCGCGCCTGGCTTCCTCGCAAAGCACGCCCTTGGTCACTTCAATGCCCGCGCCTTGCAAAATCGCTGCGGCGGACCCGCATGCGCGCGGGTCGGGATCGTCGATGGCATAGACGACGCGGGCGATCCCCGCCGCAAGAATCGCGTCGGTGCATGGCGGTGTTTGCCCATGATGACTGCACGGTTCGAGCGTCACATAAAGCGTCGCCCCCTTCGCACCGGCCCCCGCATCGCGCCGCGACTCGGTTTCTTCATTAGGCCGTCCGCCGGGCTTGGTCCCACCGCCCCCCCC
>CAYWHF010000339.1:0-3563 GCA_964457695.1 uncultured Methylocapsa sp. | reverse complement strand
CCGACCCTCCCAAGGAAGGAAGCTTGCTGCCAGAAACCTACAAATTCTCTCGCGGGACTCTTCGTGCCGACGTGATACGGAAAATGCAGGAGGACCAGAGGCGCACGGTCGATCAGATTTGGGCGCGCAGAAGCGCCAATCTGCCGCTGCGCTCGCCCTATGAGCTCGTTACACTTGCCTCAATCGTCGAGAAGGAGACCGGGAAAGCCGACGAGCGGCCGCGCGTTGCCAGCGTTTTCTTAAACCGCCTCAAAAAAGGAATGCGGCTCCAATCCGATCCGACAATTGTTTATGGCCTCGCTGGAGGCAAAGGCACTCTCGGCCGCGGCATTGCCGCCTCTGAACTCGACAAGCCCACCCCGTACAATACTTATTTGATCGATGGTTTGCCTCCGGGACCGATTGCGAATCCCGGCCGCGCGGCCCTCGAAGCCGTCGCCAACCCGTCGCGAACCCAGGACCTTTATTTCGTTGCCGACGGGACAGGCGGGCATGTATTTGCGGAAACGCTTGATCAGCACAATCGCAACGTGCAGCGCTGGCGACAGATCGAAAAGGAAATCAAGGACAAACACGAACAGCAGGCGCCAAACTTGGGCGAGACTGCACCGCAAGAAGCGCCGCAGGCAATCCCGCCTCCGCCCCAGCCTGCTGACGGGCGGAAAAGCGAGAGAAGTCAAGCATTGTCTGTGTTTGGGGCTCTTCCCGCCGCGACCGGTACTGGGCAAAATGGGTCTAGCAAACTCGCCGCTCCTTCCCCTGTCCCCGCCGCCACCGCGATTGCCCGAGCGATCTCCACACATGCCCCGGCGCCCAGCGCAGAGGAAAACGCCGACCAAGCTAAACCTTCTGCAAAGCTAACGGCCTATACCTTCGGCGGTTCGCTCGATCCGGGCATCCTTTCGGCCCCTCGTATGGCAGAAGTTCCGGAGCATGGCCGCGTCTTCGACGCATCGCAAGGAACACCTCGCGACCCGCTGAAAAACAAGACTTACGACTTGAACTTCGCCAAAACCGTGCCGGACATACAATAACAGGCGTATTGCCGGCATTCTCCTCATTGTCGGCGGCCTTGCATTATGCGGCGAGTGGCCGCTTCCGGCGCCTTCATCTCACATCCCAGGCTAGCCGCTATCGCCGGATGTGTGATGTGGCCGCGATGCACATTTAGGCCGCTGCGCAGGCCATGGTTCCGCATCAGCGACGAAAGCCCTCCTCTCGCGAGTGCTAAGCCGTAGGGAAGCAACGCGTGATTCAGCGCGTGCGCCGATGTGACAGGAACCGCGCCAGGCATATTGGAAACGCAATAATGCACGATGCCGCATTTCACAAACATCGGCGCCGAGTGTGTCGTTGCGTGTGAGCTTTCGAAACAGCCTCCCTGATCAATCGAAATATCGACCACTACGGCGCCCCGTCTCATCGCGCTCAACATGCGCTCGGGAACGAGTTTTGGCGCGGCGGCACCAGGGATAAGCACGGCGCCAATCACGGCATCGGCGGATGAAACGGCATCTTCAATCGCCGCCCTCGTGGAAAACCTTGTTTTCGCTCGGCCCTTGAACAATTCGTCGAGATGGCGAAGACGGGAAAGCGAAGAATCCAAAATTGTTACGTCGGCGCCAAGTCCAATCGCCATCCGCGCGGCCTGGGTGCCCGCAACGCCTCCTCCGAGTATCGCGACTTGCGCCGGAGGAACACCGGGAACACCGCCAAGCAGGACCCCGCAACCACCGTTTTGGTGCTGGAGAGCTATCCCCGCCGCCTCGATTGCAAGGCGACCGGCGACTTCGCTCATCGGCGCGAGCAGCGGCAACCCTTTGCCGTTGTCGCCGGTCACGGTTTCATAGGCGACCGCCGTGCAGCCCGAGTCCAGCAAGCCCTTCGCGAGCGCGGCATTTGCCGCAAGGTGCAAAAAAGCGAAAATGATCTGATTTTCCCTTAGCTTAGTCCATTCGCACTGTTGCGGCTCCTTCACCTTTATAATCAAATCCGATTTGGCGAAGATTTCATCCGCAGTACAGGCGATGACGGCGCCTGCAGCCCGGTAGGCCTCGTCTGTGGCACAGATTCCGGCGCCCGCACCCGTTTCGACGCTAAGTTCATGTCCGGCAGCGATAAATTCATGGACCGAGTCGGGCGTTAGTCCCACCCGGTATTCGTAATCCTTGATTTCCTTTGGGACACCAATTCGCACCTTAAAACCTCTCCTTCACATTGCCGCATATCCCCAGCTGCCCCACATGTGGTAGCATTTAGGGTCGAAAACAATCGGCCAGTTGCGGGCGGGCAACCGTCAGGGCAACCGAATGGCAGCACCGTGCGGCGTCGTTGCAAAAGAATCGTGCAAACCCGCTGGCGTAATCCGGCTATGGACCAGCGGTCATGTTTCCGTCATCAATCGTAATTTAGGCTTTCTGGTATTTAGGCTACGGAGGATCGTGTGAATTCATCGGAAGGCCAGAAGTTTGCCGTGGTCAGGCGCGGGGTGACCCCAAAACGCCGCGCCGGGAACGCGGTGGCGGCGATGAACGCTTTAGAGCCGGAGGCTACGCCTATAGGCGTTAGTGAGAAAGCCCGCATCGGCCCCTCTGACGGCAGCCTACCGCCGGTCGCCGCGATTTCGATGATGGATGCCGGCGAAGCACCGGTGCCGTCAAGCCAGCTTGCGCATTCCCCTCGCCGCTTCATTAATCGCGAACTTTCCTGGCTCGAATTCAACCGCCGCGTGTTGCAAGAAGCATCGAACCGCAACCATCCGCTGCTCGAACAATTGCGATTCTTGTCGATCTCCGCCGATAATCTCGATGAATTTTTTATGGTGCGGGTCGCGGGGCTTCGCGGACAGTTGCGCGCGGGAATCACGGCTCCATCTGAGGATGGACTTTCAACGGCCGAGCAACTCGGGAAAATCCGCGAGCGCGCAGGCCTTTTGGCCGCCGAACAGCAGCGGCACTGGCGCGAATTACGAAAGGAATTATGCGAAGCGGGAATCATAATTATCGATGCGGCTGATATTGTCGGTGCCGAGATTGAATGGCTACGCCAGCACTTTTTGACCCATGTCTTTCCGGTATTGACGCCGCTTGCTGTCGACCCGGCGCATCCCTTTCCGTTCATCCCCAATCTCGGCTTTACGATTGCTCTCGAATTATTTGCGCCCAACGGCCAAACAAACCGGACAGCGCTGATTCGCCTCCCTGCCAAGATTGAACGCTTCATCAGACTTCCCGATGGTCCTCGCGAAAACGGTCTGCGCTTTGTCGCGCTCGAAACGGCTATCGGAATGTTCATGCAAAGCCTTTTCCCGGGCTATCAAATGCGTGGTCACGGGGTGTTCCGCATCATCCGCGACAGCGATCTCGAAGTCGAGGAAGAGGCCGAAGACCTCGTGTTGCTGTTCGAGAGCGCATTAAAACGCCGCCGCCGGGGTTCGGTGATCCGGCTCGAGGTCGACAGTCTTATGCCTGACGAATTGCCCAGTTTCGTTGCCGAGGAACCCGATGTTGTCAGCGAAGAGATGATTGTCCGCAGCGGTATGCTTGCCCTCACTGCACTCGCCC
>CAYWHF010000338.1:0-3582 GCA_964457695.1 uncultured Methylocapsa sp. | reverse complement strand
CGCGCCAGAATTCTTCCAAGGCTTCAAGGGGTTTCATGCCCTTTGCCGGGCGCGTTAGCAGCATCGCGTTAATCGCTCCGATCGAGACACCGGCGACGCTGTTCCGGGAAAATCGCCGTCCTTGTAGAGCCGCGCCGGGGCCAAGCTCCATAGGCTTGCTGCGTTGCAGCAATTCTACAATGGGCTGCGGCAAGAGCAAGCTCGGTTCCCTCGGAGGGAAACCTGAAGCTCTGCATGATCTGAAGGCCGCCCGAAGCAAGCGATGCCTGTGTTTCCGCTTCGGAACTGGCAAGCTGGGGAAAGTCTCCAAAACAGTGTTTGATGCTGGAGGCGTAAGCCCGCATTATGGAGTTCATCGGTCGCGCAAATCGTTTGAAAAGCCGGTTTGGGAAAAAGAGTTTTCACCATCGCGCCTGGCGCGCCTTTTCTCGAATCCTTCGTCGCCGCGCTTTTTGAGGGGCGCATCGTCGAAGCCTATTCGGCACGCCTTGGTCCGCTCGAATTATCGGACGCAACAATCTATGTTCCGACGCGGCGCGCGGCGCGTGCCTTGGCGGGTGAACTTGCCCGCGCGCTGGGGCGCCCCGCGATGTTGCTGCCGCGCATTCTGCCGCTCGGCGCGCTGGAAGAGGCGGAAACGGGCTTGCTCGCCAATAACGAAGGACTAGACGACACGTATGAGCCCGGGGTTCCCGAGGCGGCAGAAGAACTCGTGCGGAGGATATTGCTCGCGGAACTTATCCTGAAATGGGCGCGCCGTCTGCCTCATGCGATCGTCTCGGTCGACGCAGCCGGCAATTGCGAATTTGATCCGCAGGAGTCCTTCTTCGTGCGGCCAACTCCTGCCGAAGTTTGGCATTTGTCCGGCGAAATCGCAAATTTCATCGTCGAACTTATTATTGAGGACGTCGCTTGGAAAAGGCTCGATCCTCTCGCTCTTCCTGAACTCGACAAATATTGGCGGATTACGCTCGAATTTCTCAATATAGCGATTAACGAGTGGCCGAAGATTCTTGAGGAGCTTGGCGTCGTGGATAAAGCGCGGCGCCAGGTGGCACTCATCGATACGCAATGCCACCGCCTGGAGCAAGGCATGCTCAAAGGCCCGGTTGTCGCGATCGGTTCAACAGGAACAAATCGTGCGACCGCGCGGCTCCTCGCAGCAATCGCACAGGCACCGAACGGCGCGATTGTTCTGCCTGGTCTCGATCTCGACCTCGACGCCCGTGCATGGTCGCTGATTGCGGGCGATGCCAAATGCGATAGCTCAGCTTCATTCACGCATCCCCAATCGGCACTTTCGCGGCTTCTCGAATTTCTTCAAATAAGCCGGAACGAGGTTACGAGCCTCGGCACGGTTACGCCCGGTCTTACCCAACGTGGTAGACTTGTTTCCGAAGCTTTGTGTCCCGCCGAGGCGACGGACGGATGGACTCTGTTTCGCGAGAACGTCGATCCGCGCGAATTATGCGTGGCTCTCGAAGGAGTGAGCCTCATTGAGGCCGGGGACGAACGGGAAGAGGCGCTAGCCCTTGCAATCGCCATGCGTCACACTTTGGAGGCTCCGGGCGCGACGGCGGCGCTGGTCATCCCGGATCGCAGGCTTGCGCGCAGGGTGCGCGCGGAATTGCAGCGCTGGGGCATTGAAGCCGAAGACTCCGCCGGCGAGCCTCTCAGCGCACGCCCTATTGGCGCGCTGGCGAGGCTCCTGCTCGACTGCGCCGCAAGCAAAATGGCCGCACCCGATCTTGCGGCGCTCTTTGCCCATCCTTTGTTCCGGCTGGGCCTTTCCGGCGACGACACCGAACACGACGCAACGCTGCTTGAAGTCGGTCTTTTGCGTTCCTGCCGCGCCGCCGGCGGCCTCACGGGGCGCTTGCTTGATGAACGTTCCGCTTTGATCACTGCCCTGAAAGTGGAGTCGAACAGTCCCTACGCCCATCCGGCCAAAAAGCGGATTTCCGCCGAAGAATGGGCCAGAATTGAAGAGCTGACTGCCCAGCTCGATTCCCTGTTCCGGCCACTCATGTCCTTAGAAGGCGATCATCGGCTGGACAAATGGGTAAGCGCGCATCGTTCTGCGATTGAAGCAGCAACTTTGTGCGCAGTAGACGATGTTGACGGCGAGGCCAGGGAGGCGCTCGATGCCCTCTTCGATGACCTCATTCAGTGCGAGTCAGAGAAATTAATGCTCGACATCGACTCTTACGGACATTTCTTTGCTGGAATCGCGCGCGAAGTCACTATGCGCCCAGCTACCTGCGCACGCCAGAGGCTCCAAATCCTGGGGCTCCTCGAGGCGCGCCTGATCGACGCCGATGTGATGCTGCTTGGCGGCCTCGACGAAACCGTTTGGCCGCCAAAGGCACGCACCGATGCTTTCCTTAACCGGCCGATGCGCGCCGCTCTAGGCCTCACCCCGCCGGAGCGTAGACTCGGTCAGACGGCACATGATTTCGCTCAAGCGATGGGTAAGCGCAAAGTGATTTTGAGCCGCGCCCGCAAGCGCGATGGCTCGCCAACCGTTGCCTCGCGCTTCCTGCAGCGATTGGCGGCGCTTGGCGGGAGATCGTGGGAGGCGTGCCGTGCGCGCGGAGATTTTTATTTGCGCCTTGCACAGGAAATCGACCGTCCGCCACAGAACTCAGCGCCCTGCGAGAGACCGCTGCCAAACCCGCCTATAAAACTGCGCCCAAAAAGCCTCTGCGTCACGCAGATCGAAACGCTGCGGCGCGACCCCTACGCCATTTATGCCGAAAAGATTCTGGAGCTCAAACAGCTCGACCCTCTCGGCGGCTCGTCTGGGGCGGCGGCGATGGGCAGCGCGATTCACGCGGCGCTTGCGCGCTTTGCCGGGGATCATCCGGCCGGGACTCTGCCGTCCGACTCGCACGAAAATCTGACCGCTCTTCTGCGCGAAGCTCTTGCCGCGCAATTGCAAGACCCCGCTTTTGCGGCGCTGCAATGGCCACGGCTGCAAAAAATGATCACCTTTTATCTTGGTTTTGAAGCGGCGCGCCGGCACAAAATCACGCGGATTGAAACAGAATGCCGCGGCGAACTCGATATTCCCCTCGCCGATGGATCGACGTTCTGCTTGACGGCGCGCGCCGACCGCATCGAACTCAATAAGGATGGTTCCATGACGCTCATCGAATATAAGATCGGCACCGTGCCAAGCACGAATGAAATCTCGGCGGGTTTCGCGCCGCAACTGACCTTCGAAGCCGCAATGGCGCTGCGTGGCGCCTTTGCATTAGGAACACAATCTGAAACCGTCGAAGCACTCTATCTGCGGCTCACGGGAAAGGAAGGGGGAAAAGAGGAGCCTGTTACTCTCAAGAAAGGCGGCGGTAGCTTCATGGAAGTGGCTAAAAAGCATTACGATGGTCTCATCGAACTCCTCAACCAGTTCCGCAACGAGACGACGGCCTATCCGCCGCGTCCGTTTCCAAAATTCGCCAAGAAGTACAACGCTTACGACTACCTTGCGCGCGTAAAAGAATGGTCCCGCGGCGGTGAAGCGGATGATCAGCCGGACAGACATCCTGACGCTCGTGGACCGCACCGTTTTTCAGCCGC
>CAYWHF010000337.1:0-3595 GCA_964457695.1 uncultured Methylocapsa sp. | reverse complement strand
CGAGAATTGCGGTGATTTTTTTGTCCGGCCCGAGTTCTTTGAAAACCGCGGAAATGTCAAACAGCGTCGTCGGGCAAAAATCCGGACAATGCGTATAGCCAAAAAAAACGAGATAGGGCCGGCCGGAGAGATCCGCAGTTGTCACAACGCGGCCGTCACTTCCGATCATGGTGAATGAACTTCCAAGCGCCAGGGAAGTCGTATCGCCCCTTCCCGGCATAAACGCATAGACCAAGCCCGTCAGCCCGGCGAGGCCAAGCGTGAAAGCAAGGATGACATATAGCAGCTGGCGAGACGCCTGAGCGTGGAGAGTCTTTTTTGTCGCGCGCTTCATGCCAAGAAATTAACCACAAACGCCGGTCGGCGCTAGCTGGCGGCACCAAAATAATCGTCTGCCGTTACCATAAGAAAGTTTTTGGTAGGGCAATCTTGTCAACCGTGAGGCCCAACGTTATAACCTAACGTAAATAGTTGACCATAGGAGAGCGCGCCGTGGATTCAGCCCGCGCGGAAATGGTGGCCGTCCCCCAAAGCTCTTCTTTGCTGAGGCTTTCCGCCCTCGACCGGCTGAGCTTAGCACTGATTGCGATCGCCGGCTTGTGGGGGGTCGTTTTTTGGGCCCTGAGCTGAGTGGTCTCATAATAAATCCCCGGACCTTGCCTTGAACGATACCGCAATTCGCTTCTGTGATGTCACGCTCGGCTATGACCGCCATCCCGCCGTTCATCATCTTAACGGCGAGGTTGAGCGCGGTGCGCTGCTGGCGATTTGCGGCCCGAACGGAGCCGGCAAGTCGACATTGCTTAAAGGGATCGCGGGGTCGCTGACGCCCCTTTCGGGCATAATCGCCTTGCCGGATCTGAATTCCCGCGACATCGCCTACCTCCCGCAGGCGGCCGAGATCGATCGGAATTTTCCCGTAAATGTATTCGATGTCGTTGCCATGGGCCTTTGGAAGCGTCGCGGCTCGTTTGGCGGAATAACAAGAAGCGATACCACGGCGATCTCTGCGGCAATCAGGGCCGTTGGCCTTGAAGGTTTTGAGGCCCGCCCAATCGCCACCCTTTCCGGCGGACAATTGCAACGCATGCTGTTTGCGCGGCTGCTCATGCAAAATGCCGCCCTGATCCTGCTCGACGAGCCTTTTACTGCAGTCGATTCCGGAACCGTCTGCGATCTTCTCGCCCTTGTCGCGCGCTGGCACGAGGAGAACCGCACGGTGCTTGCCGTGTCGCATGATCTCGATCTCGTGCGCGTGCATTTTCCTGAGACTCTGCTGCTTGCGCGCGAAGAAATCGCCAAGGGCAAAACCAGCGCTGTCTTGACCGCGGAGAATCTGCGCAAAGCGCGCGCCATGGTGGAGGCCTTCGACAGAGATGCGCACGAATGCGCGCGGGCGGCATAAATATCTCGCGCGGTTCGGTCTCTTTCGCACCGGAGCAAGTCGTTGGCGTTGCATGAAATCTTGATCGCGCCATTCACGGAGTTTGCGTTCATGCGCCGGGCGCTCGCCGGCGCGGTTGCGCTTGCTGTCGCCGGTCCTCCGCTCGGGGTCTTCTTGATTTTGCGCCGCATGTCGCTGACCGGCGACGCTATGGCCCATGCGATCTTGCCCGGCGCCGCGCTCGGCTATTTTGCCGCGGGCCTATCGCTCGGCCCCATGACGATCGGCGGCCTTGCGGCGGGCCTCCTTGTGGCTGTTGGCTCGGGCGCCGTCGCCCGCACGACCATCTTGCGCGAGGATGCTTCCCTTGCCGCATTCTATCTGATCTCGCTTGCGCTTGGCGTTACGATCATTTCCTTGCGCGGCTCGAACATCGATCTGCTGCACGTGCTCTTTGGCAGCGTGCTCGCGCTTGATGACGCGACCCTCATTTTGCTTGCCGCAATTGCAAGCGTAACGCTTGCCGCGCTTGCCCTTCTCTACCGGCCTTTGGTCTTGGAGACAGTCGATAGCCAATTTCTTGCCTCCGTCAGCAAGATCGGCGGCGTGGTGCAGATTGTTTTTTTGGCGCTTGTCGTCTTAAATCTCGTTGGCGCGTTTCAAGCGCTTGGCACGCTTCTCGCCGTCGGCATGATGATGTTACCCGCGGCTTCGGCAAGGCTGATCACTCGGGACCTGTCCGCGATGATTGTGCTCTCGGCGGCACAGGGAATTCTTTCTGGCTATGCCGGGCTCGTCATCTCCTTTCACGCCGGATTGCCCTCCGGACCGCTCATAACATTGCTGGCGGGGCTCCTTTATCTAATGGCGCTCGTATTCGGGCCGGCCGGCGGTCTGCTCCGGCGCTTTTGGCCCGGTCGACATCTGGAAAGTTGATGAATGCCGGACGGGAGACAGTAATGGCATGCGCCGGAAACGTTATCGCTCGCCTCGCAGTTGCTCTAATCCTTGCTTGCGGTCCCTTTGCCCGCGCGCAAACAGAAGAAAAACTGCCAGTCGTCGCCACTTTCTCCATTCTTGCCGATTTTGTCCAGAACGTTGGCGGCAGCCGGGTCGACGTCACCATGCTCGTTGGTCCAAATGGCGATTCCCATGTTTACCAGCCGAAACCCGCAGACGCGGAGCGGCTTGGCACAGCGCGCCTTATCGTCGTCAATGGGCTCAGCTTGGAAGGCTGGATCGACCGGCTCATCAAGGCTTCTGGCACCAAAGCGCCTGTCGTGGTCGCAACGCACGGACTTAAGCCGCAGGAGATGCGCGAGGAAGGGCGAATCGCACTTGACCCCCATGCCTGGCAATCCATAGCCGCCGCAAAACTCTATGTCGCCAATATCCGCGACGGTCTGATCGCGGCCGACCCTGAGGGCGAGTCCACCTATCGCAGCAATGCATCGGACTATCTCGCCAAGCTCGACGCGCTTGAAAAAGAGATTTTGGATGAGATCACCAAGATTCCCCGTGAAAAGCGGCAGATCATCACCACCCACGACGCGTTCGGCTATTTCGGCACCGCCTATGGCTTTCGCTTCATCGCGCCCGAAGGCGTCTCGACCGAGAACGAGCCAAGCGCCCGCGACGTCGCAAAGATTATACGCCAGATAAGAAGGGAAAAAATCCCGGCCGTTTTTCTCGAAAATGTAACCGACCCGAGATTGATCAAAAGGATCGCGGCGGACACAGGAGCAAAGATCGGCGGGGCGCTTTATTCCGACGCGCTCTCGCCTGCCGATGGACCGGCGGCCACCTACATCGAGATGATGCGCCACAATGTCAGCGAGCTCGTCTCAGCGCTTGCGCAATGAGGCGGCCTTGACGGGCAGCAGCAAGTTTAAGACAAAGCCCATAATCTGGAGCGTTGCGAACGCCGCGATAGCTTGGTCCGCGGAAAACTCAGGCGCCAACGGCGGTATTCGAGATAAATACCAAGTCTCTTCAAGATTGACCGGGCGTCTGGACTATCGGCTATGGGGGCAGGCCCTCCGAGACTTGGGATGAGTCTCCCGCATCAAAACGGATTCCAGGTCGAGCTTGGGGTGAATTTCAGATAGCTGACATTAAGCCCGAGACGCGCGCCGATCCCGGAGCGGATCGGCACGACATAAACGCCGTCGTTGACGAGCGCCGTCATGCCAAAGCCGCCGACGAGATAGG
>CAYWHF010000336.1:0-3619 GCA_964457695.1 uncultured Methylocapsa sp. | reverse complement strand
GAGCGAACCGCCATTAGCTCGCGAGGAAACAAAATCGTTGCGAACGCTACCCGCCGTTAAGCAGCTTTCGATCGGCAGTCCATTCCCGCCGACTGCATTTTTGTCAGCAAGCGCTATGCCAATGACTCTGCACTGCAACAGGAGTGGAAGCACACCGCTTGGTTGCTGAGAGCTTGTGCAGCAATGCCTGTTCTGCGCCCAGTCCGCCGAATCCCTGCGCACTCAGCAGCCGCTAACTTGACAACAATTGCCGGCTCTTGCGTGCACCCCTCAAGCTGAGTTGGCGGGGTGCAAGTCCGGACACAATGTCCAGGGGGATTTACCAAGCGACCTGAGCGCGAAGTTCAAACAGCTGCGGATGGATCCCGTTGAGATCGGGCCGGTTGAACGGCGCAGAATATTGGAACACATCGACCCAGCTTGCCATGAAGCGGATACCCGGCTCGGTATACCAGACGAGGCCAAGGTTAAAATCGGTCTGCCTGCCGCCCTGGATGTTGGAACGCGTGCCAAGAGGCTGCAGGAAAAGGTAGCTGCCATCATTAAAGTTGATTTCGCTGACCCGGGCCATGACTTCCCATGCGCCCCAACCGCCGGCGCTCACGGGGTTGAGGATCTTGATCTGGCTGAAGGTCGCCGTGTTGTTGAATTCCTCCGGATATGAGCGGTAGGAGTCCGCGCGCGATTCCCCGGTCAGATACCAAGTGACAAAGGCATAAAAGCCATTGAAGTTGATTGTGGAGCCACCCGGGGCATGCTGCCAGACAATGATGGCCGGGTTGCGGTCGTAGTGGCTCCCCACATATTCTCCCTGGAACGACAAAGGTCCCCAGGACGCGACCAGCTCCGCGCCATAGGTTATGACGTCCTTGACGCAGTTTGTGCCAACGAGTTGGGCTGTTGGACTGGAAAAGCAAGTAAGCGGCTGGGTGCCAAGCAGGGCTTCGCCGAGGATGTTGGCTTCTGACGCCAGCGTGGGGCTTCCGGGCTGCAAAACCCTATTGTCGTTGGCGGCTGTGGCGTCATTGGGTTTTTGGTAGCGTATCCAGCCGCCAAGATGCAGCAGGCTCCAATCGTCGCGGATGGGAGCATAGGTGAGCCTCGCGGCGGCATCCCAATATTGGTGGCCGCCAGCAAGCGGGTTGATAAGGTTTGAATTTCCCGCGGGTATCCCGATGTTGGTTACAACCGTTGTTCCGGCCACCGTGTCCGTGGTGGGCGGAACGGGATTGCCGTCTTCTAAACTGGTGCTGAAGACGCCGCCCTTAAAGCTCCAATTGGGCTTGCCGATCAATCCCGGCGCGTCGCCGCCCGTAACTGCGGCCGCGCCGATGTGACGATTGCCCGGAAGAACGTCGGTGGCAAAGGCCAGTTCCATAAAATCCCGGTTCCTGGCAAAGGTCATCCTGGATATGCTGGCAGGCTCGTAAAAATTGCCCACTTGGAAAGTGACGGGCTCGAAGTAACGCCAGGCGAGGTAGAAGTCGCGGATGCCGCCGAGAACGAGACCGTTCGGGGAGCCTGCGAAGTCATATTGGGCCTTGTAGTTCCAATCCTTAAAAGCCTTGCCTTCGACTTCGAGGCGGGCCTGACGGAAACTGGTATGGTTGCCATAACCGATCGCTGGATGGGCCGGGAAAAACGGCCGCAAAGGCGACCCCACGGGAAACCCAGCGAAAGCCTGAATGGGCTGACTGTTGACCCCACCGTCGAGCACCATACGGCCGCCGAGTCTGAAGCTGAACGCACCATCCCAGGATTCAACTTTGAGACCAGCGCCGGCCGGCATCGCGCCTAAGCTCACAAAAACCGGCGGAGGCGGCGGAGGACAGGGCGCGTCCTTGCACACGACCGGCGTATCGGCCGCTGGCGGCATTTTTGGGAACTTCGCAATGCCGCGGACCTGTTGCTCCTCTCGGGCAACCTTTTCTTCGAGCCGCTTGATCTGCGCCTTGAGAGCGCGAATTTCGGCCGCGACGTCTTCCGCCCGAGCAGTCACGCCCGGACAGAGTGTGAGAGATCCTAAGGCCAGAGCCGCGGCACTGTTTAATAGATGAGATTTCATCTGAGAGTTTCTCCAGAAAGCGGTTCGTTTCCGTATCGATATTTTACAAGTCTATAATAAAATGGTTTTCAAACGGCATATAGCACTAAGTTCCAATTGTTTTGAAAGACAATAAAGATGTGACAAATCTACAACTTCTTGCATAACAGGTAAGCAGAAGCATTATTCTTTGGCATCTGAAATAAGCAGCTGAATACAAAATTAGAAAAACCGTTTGTTACTTCTGCAATGAAAATAATAGCCCGCATGGCTGCCGCAAGGCACGCAGCCAAGGCCATGTTTCGGGATGTAGGCCGATGGGAACTTTTCCCTGGCGTGCGCGCAAAAGCCGGCCGCGCGACGCGCCAAGCTCGCAAGGCTCTATTTTGAGGAAGTGTTCATGGGAACGACTCGCAAAGGCAGCACGACGCACTGCCGTACACGACCGGATGCGAACCGCCGTTAGCCCGCGAGGCCGGCACAATAATACGAGCAAGCGTCATGCCACGATTAGCGCGCTACAATAGGAGAGGTAACGCGCCGTGACGTTGTGCGGAGGCCTTTTCTGCCTAAGTCTGCGGCGGCGGGCGTTAAAGTTTGCGCAGCGCGGTAAGGCTAGGTGTGGCCGGCTGCGGCACTGCCTCGGGGTCGAAGACCGTTCCATCGCAGAAGCGATCGGCGGGCATAGCGATGGGTGCCGGAACTGCTTCAATCACAAAGCCCGATTCATGCGCGCCCTCGGACTTCAGGTCCATCGCGGGCACAGGCTCACCGAGAGGCGCAATCGCCTCCCGATAAATGTCCGGCCGGTAGACGCGCGAGGCGAGCTCGCGCAGATCGATGCTCTCGCCGATAAGGTTCCAGCGCCGCATCTCGTTCAAGAACCAAAGCGCGTGCGAGCGCCAGGGGAAGGTTGCGGCACCCCGGAAGAAGACGCAGCTCCTATCCGGCGCAGTGCCGCCCGGCAGGCCGGCAAGAAGGGCGTGCGAGTCGACGTCGAGATATTTGCGCCGCGACAAGAGAGCCGCCGTGTAGGAAGCGTTTTTTGGATCGTCGCAGAATTTTGCCGCACGTAGCAAAGCGCGTAACGCACCAGCGAGGGCGTCTTCGTGTCCCTCGGCGAAGCGCGCACGCACGGCCAGAGCTTTTTCCGGCGCGTGCCGCCAAATATCGCGCGAGGCCGCAATGGTTTTACCGGCGCCTGCGCGCCGCGCGACCTCGCCCCAGGGAGCGCCCGCGCAAAAGCCCGCGATTTGGCCAAAACTCAACGCCTCGACAACGCGGGCCGGCGGCACGACGGTAAGCTTGAAATCGCGCCCGGCTTCGATTCCCGCCGTCGCAAGCCAATAGCGCAAAAGGAGATTGTGGGTCGAATAGGCATGCACGACCCCTAGCGTCGTGGTCTGCTGGCGCAAGCATTGAGCCAGGGCTTCGACTCTGGAAAGGTTCCGGCGTGCGGCGAGATCATCGACTTCCTCTGCGAGCGCGCGAGCAACGGTGACCGTGTTCCCCCCGGCTCTTATCGAAGTTGGGATAAGGAGGGGCTCGGCCGTGCCGCGCAATCCGAGCTGCACC
>CAYWHF010000335.1:0-3623 GCA_964457695.1 uncultured Methylocapsa sp. | reverse complement strand
AAAAGGCTCGGGCGTTTCAGTGCAACGGAAGTGCCTCAGGACTTCGGCATAAGGCTCGTCCTGGCTGTTAAAAGGCCGATAGAAACGGCCGTGGGTCAAGCCCGCGGCTGTCATGATCTCGCCAATCGTGATCTCGGAAAATCCCTTCCGGCTAAACAGTCGTGCGGCCGTTTTGAGGATCCGTTGCCGCGTCTTGTCTTTGCGGTCTTGAGAATTTCGCATTGCGTCGCCCTCCAAGGCAAGCCGATCAATAGCATCACAAAAAGATGATCTTGAACATCTTTTGTTGCCGACTACGCTCCGATGTTACGGCCCGGCGAGATTGAGAGCACGTCAGACATGAAGATCGAAGATCATCCGACCGTGAGGCGCCTGAATTCGCCGGCACAAACAAATATCGACGCTGGCATGGCCCCCGCTCGGCACATGGACGCGGCCAGCCTGCGCCAGCTCGCGCTTGAATGTGGCGCCGATGATGCCGGTCTCGTCGAGATCACCCGGCCCGGCCTCGATCCGCAGCGCGACGAGATCCTTCGCAACTATCCTTGGACCAAGACGCTTCTGAGCTACGTCGTGCGCATGGCCCGCGAGCCGGTCCGAGGCCCGCCGAGATCGGTTGCCAATCTCGAATTCCATCGAGCGGGTCACGAGGTCGATGAGATCGGCGCGGAAATCGCCGCGAAGCTCGAGGCGTGCGGCGTTCGCGCCGTGAACCCCTCCATGGGCTTCCCGATGGAGATGTATCAGACTCCGGGTCATGCGATCTGGGTCGTCTCGCATAAACCGATTGCGGTCGAGGCGGGGCTCGGCCACATGGGCATTCACCGCAACCTGATCCATCCAAAATTTGGAAATTTCGTCCTTTTGGGCACCGTGCTCATGGATCTCGAAGTGGAGGAGCATGACTATCCAATCGAATTTAACCCTTGCCTCGAATGCAAGCTTTGTGTCGCAGCCTGCCCCGTAGGCGCCATCGGGCCAGACGGCTCATTCAATTTCTCGTCCTGCTTCACCCATAATTATCGCGAGTTTCTGGGAGGCTTTACCGATTGGATCGAGCAGGTCGCGGATGCGCGCGACGCCATCGATTATCGCCGGCGTATTAATGAGCCTGAGACGATGTCCATGTGGCAGAGTCTCAGCCATGGCGCCAATTACAAATCGGCCTATTGCATGGCCGTCTGTCCGGCCGGCGAGGACGTCATCGGTCCCTATCTGCAGAACAAGCAGCGGCATCTGAAGGAGATCGTGAGGCCGCTTCAAGAGCGTCCGGAGCCTGTCTATGTCGTGGAAGGGTCCGATGCCGAGGCTGTTGCGCGCCGGAAATTTAAGAACAAGACCGTAAAAACTGTCGGCAACGGTCTCAGGCCGCGCACAATTGCGGGACTTTTGAACTTCATGCCGTTCGTGTTCCAGCCGAACCAGTCGCGCGGCCTCGACGCCACGTTCCATTTTATATTCACCGGCGCTGAAGAGCGCCAGGCCACGATTACAATCAGGAATTGCACGCTCGATATTAAAGACGGCCTGGTCGGCAGGGCAGACATCCGAGTTACCGCGGACGCCAAAACGTGGCTTGGCTTTCTTGCCGCCGAAATGCATATGGTGCTGGCTTTACTCAGACGAAAAATCCGGCTCAAAGGCGATCCGCGGCTGCTCCTCGCATTCGGAAAATGCTTCCCGTCGCCGCGCGCCCGGCACAGGCAAGCCGAGATCCTCCCGCAACCATCCATGCTGAAGCTGGAACCGGGGCTCTATAGGAAGAACGACCCCGCGACCGGAAAGATCAGGTGGCGAGGGAGACTCGTGCTGGCGGAAAAAGAAGATGTCGCCCGCAACGTAAAGACTTTCCGCTTCAAGCCAATAAATGGATCAAAAATCCCCTTTGATTACCTCCCCGGTCAGTTCTTGACACTGCATATCGCGCCGGGCGGCGTTCCTACCAGGCGCTCCTATACGATCGCATCGACACCGACATGGCGCGACCGCATCGAAATTACCGTCAAACGGGAAAAACTCGGTTTGGTTTCACGGTGGCTGCATGATGTGCTGAGACCGGGCGACGAAATTGAAGTCGAGGCGCCCAACGGAACCTTTTATTTTACAGGAAAGGAAGCTGACCGCGTCCTTTTGATCGGCGGCGGTGTCGGAATTACGCCGATGATGAGTGCGGCCCGGTATCTCTGCGATACTAGCTGGCCGGGAATCGTGCATTTGATTCTCGGGTTCCGGGCTCCAAGCGACCTCATTTTTCGAGACGAGATCGCCGAACTCGAAGCACGCAACACTAAGCTTCGCGTCACAGTGACTATGAGTCAGGCCGATGGTGAGCCCTGGGACGGTCTTAGCGGACAGATCAACGCGACCCTTCTCGCCGCCGCTGTGCCGGATATTACGTCCCACCGGGCCCATATTTGCGGTCCGCCGCCTATGATGGACGCAGTGAAGGCGGTGCTCGCCGGACTTGGCGTCGCCGAAGGGCAAATCCGGACCGAGGCGTTCGGCACGGTCAAGCGCGATCCGACGGCAAAGAGCAGGGTTTCGCCAGAAGTTGCCGGAAAGGTGTTCTTTCAGGCCTCGAACACGACGGCGCCCGTGTTCACCGGCTCGACCATCCTCGATGCCGCCGATCGGGCCGGCGTTTTTATCGATAACGCCTGCCGCTCGGGAACATGCGGCTCTTGCCGCGTGAAGCTCGTCAAAGGCGCCGTGCGCATGGAAGTGCAGGACGCGCTCAGCGGCGAAGACAAGGCGGAGGGCTACATACTTGCCTGCCAAGCCGAAATCGCGGGCGATGTCGCGATCGACGCTTAATGGAGTGCGGCGATGAATTTGGTTTTGTGTGCTCTTTTGATGTTCGCGGGCATCGGAATCGGATTGTGGCTCGTTTCCTTCGCCATTGAGGCCGTCCGGCCAGTGCCCTACCCGCCCGCGAGCCTTCGTTGGGCACCTGAAATAAAGATCGACTACGTGGAAGTCGGCGGCAACAAACTCCGCTTCATCAAATCTGGCGCGGGTCCGGCTCTCGTACTTCTCCACACGCTTCGAACGCAGCTCGACCTGTTCGAAAAACTCATTCCGGAGCTTTCGCAGCAGTTTACGGTTTACGCCTTGGACTATCCGGGCCACGGCTATTCGGATATTCCAGCGTCTCGCTATGACGCCGCCTTCTTTAGCGACGCGGTCGAAGGTTTCCTCGAAAGACTCGACCTTCGCGATGTTACCCTTGCCGGTATCTCCATTGGCGGGGCAATCCCGCTCATTATCGCCGCCCGGCGCAACCCTCGCGCCGTGCGTGTGGTCGCCATAAATCCCTACGACTATGCGAAGGGGCGAGGACTGGCGCGCAGCTCACTGTTCGGCCGCATGACTACCTATGTATCGCTCGTTCCGGTCTTTGGCGAGACGGTGATGCGGCTTCGGACCTTCGTCATCATGAAGAAAGTCCTTGAGGGCGGCGTTGCGGATGCGAAGAGCATCTCTCCCACGCTTCTGAGGGAAATGTATCTCGTGGGCAATCGGCGAGGACATTACCCCGCTTTCATCAGCCTTCTCCCGAACGCCGAAAGCTGGGAGGCCGCAACCAAAGACTAAGGCCGCATGAAATACCCTGGTATCCTTAA
>CAYWHF010000334.1:550-3634 GCA_964457695.1 uncultured Methylocapsa sp. | reverse complement strand
AGCCGTCTCAGCAGTCCGCGGTGAGCTATCAGGCGCCGCAATCGGCACCGGCTTTTTGCGGTGTTCCGAAGCGCAAATAAATCCAGCATGGGCCAAAGCGCTCGAAAGTCTTGAGCCCGAAAGCACGGCTCTCACCCGCGCCTTTACAGGGAGACTTGGGCGGGCGGTGAGCGATGCCTATGTCCGCGCCGCCGCCGCGCCGGATGCGCCGCTGCCCGCGCCCTATCCCGTCCAACGCGGCCTCACTGCGGGCTTGCGGGACGCGGCGTCGCGAACAAACGACCTAAGCCGGATGCAGGCGTGGGCTGGTCAATCCGCGGGTTTGGCCCGTGCGGAACCGGCAGGAGAAGCACTGCGTCGTATCTGGGCCGAGGCAGAAACTCACTTGCCGTGAGAATTGGCGTGTAGTTCAGGGTTGCCGAACGCAGCTCAAAGAAATAGTTTATCTATACTAAACAATCACACGGGGCGAGGCTTTGAAGCTCGATTCCTGGCTGAAGCGAAATCGCATGCGGCGGGCCGATTTCGCCAGGCGCACCGGCTTGTCGAAGGGTGCCGTTTCGCAAATCTGCAATCAGGACGCGGCATGGGTCACCCGCGAGACCGCACAGAGTATTCTACGCGAAACGGGGGGCGCCGTCACGCCAAACGATTTTCTCGCGCGGCAAGAAGTTCAGGAGGCTGGCGCTATGTCGCATTCGGTCACGGAAGCCATCGAAGCGATTGCCCGGGGCGAAATCGTCATTGTCACCGACGACGACGACCGTGAAAACGAAGGCGATTTGGTCTGTGCGGCTTCCTTATGCACGCCGGAAAAAATGGCTTTCGTCATCCGTAATTGCTGCGGGATCGTCTGCGCGCCGCTAACCGCCGCCGATGCGAAGCGGCTCAATCTTCAGCCAATGGTCACGGCCAATGAAGCGCCGCATGGCACCGCTTTTACCGTATCGGTCGACGTCAAGCATGGAATGACGACAGGGATTTCCGCCGGGCAGCGCGCAAACACGGTTCGCAGCCTCGCCAACAGCAATCTAGGCGTGGAGGATTTTGTCCGTCCGGGCCATGTGTTCCCATTGATTGCTCAGGAGGGCGGGGTGCTCATGCGCTCCGGCCATACCGAGGCGGCGGTCGATCTGTGCCGCCTCGCAGGCCTGCCGCCCGTGGGGGTCATCTGCGAACTTACCAATGACGATGGCAGCGTCATGGCCGGGCCGCAAATCGAAGCTTTTGCACGCAAACACACGTTGAAGCGAACGGCAGTCGCCGATCTCATCGCTTATCGCCAGGCGCGCGAAAAAATCGTCGAGCGGGTGCGAAGTTTTAAGGTCATGGGCACAAGCGGTCCACTGACGGCCTACGCCTATGTCACGCCCTTCGATCCTGTCCAGCACTTTGCCTTTGTCCTGGGCGAGATCGGCGATGGCCGCGGCATTCCCGCACGGCTGCACCGTGTCGATATTATCGCCGACGTCATCGCCGGCGGCGACAGTATTCGTAAGACCTTCGCTTCCTTCAAGGAGGACGGCCGCGGTGTTTTTATTTTTCTGCGCGACGGCGCGGCCGGCGTTCCTGTCAGTGTCACCGCGTTTGATAAGCCTGGCACCGGAACCAAGCGCGCCAAAGAATGGCGGGATATCGGCCTTGGCGCCCAAATCCTGCGCGATCTCGGGATTTCGTCGATTCGTTTGCGCACGGGAACGCCCATGAACTATGTCGGCCTGTCGGGTTTTGGGATCGAAATCTCGTCCGTGGAAGGGCTGGAGTAGCCGTATGAATTAAAAGAAGCTTGCCTTTTTTGCGGAAACCGGCCGGCCGCTTGCGAATTGGCCTTCTGCTGCCGGCGGCGCCCAAATATCCAATGTCTCTTTCTCCGCCTCCTGCTCATTTGATCCTTGGGCAAAAATCTGTTGTACAAAATGAAGACCGAAACCTGACGGCATTGCCTCGAACGCCGGCCGGGGAAATGTCGTTACTCCTTTTGTAACTGCTACCGGCATCCTGGAGAATTTCGCATGAAAGCACCTAGCCGCGGCGGGTTGGACGAAGAGAGCCGGAGGCTGCTTGGCCAAATGGTGCAAAGGAGGCTCGATGCCGAGCCCGCCGTCGCGGCGCCGCAGAGCCCCGTGAAAACCGCCGCTCCAAGCCCGGACGGGACGATGGATTTTCAGAATCTCCCTGGATACAAGGAGCTGAAATTGCAGCGATCCATGGCCGCTTTGGTCGGTTTCGATAACCCCTATTTTCGCCTTCATGAGACCGCTGCGGGCGCAACGACAATCATCGGCGGGCGCCATTTTGCGAATTATTCGTCTTACGATTATCTGGGTCTCAACCATCATCCCGAGGTTCGCGCCGCTGCACATGCGGCGATTGAGCAATTCGGCACCTCGGCATCCGCGAGCCGTCTTGTCGCAGGCGAGCGCCCCGGGCATCAGGTGCTCGAAAAGGTGTTGGCGCAGCATTATGGCCAGGAGGATTGCGCCGTTTTTGTCAGCGGCCACGCGACCAATGTTTCGACGATCGGATCCATCGTTGGGCCAAAAGATCTGATCGTCCACGAGGGCCTCGCGCATAACAGCATTCTTGCCGGCGCGGCCTTATCCCGAGCCGAGCGGCGCTCCTTCCCGCAAAATGATGTCGCAGCCCTCGATGCGCTGCTGGGCGCCCTTCGCCAACAGTTCGAGCGCGCGCTGATTGTGGTCGAAGGCCTTTACAGCATGGACGGCGATATTTCCGATTTGCCAAAGCTCATCGAAATAAAGCGGCGGCACAACGCTTGGCTCATGGTTGACGACGCGCATGGATTGGGCGTCCTTGGCCAAAAAGGCTTTGGCCTCTTCGAGCATTTTGGCACTGATCCGCGCGATGTCGATATCTGGATGGGGACGCTCTCGAAAACGCTTGCCGGATGCGGCGGGTTCATTGCAGGCCCGACCGCTCCCGTGGAGTAATTAAAATGTTTTTCGGGCGGGGTTGTCTATTCCGGTGGGCTTTTGCCGTCGCTTGGGTCGGCCCCCTCGTCAGCTCTTTGCCTTCTCCATCTCCTGCCCCAAAGGGGTGCAAGAACGCGCCCGCCCAGAGCGA
>CAYWHF010000334.1:0-540 GCA_964457695.1 uncultured Methylocapsa sp. | reverse complement strand
TGGAGGCTCGCCTCTTTTTTTGGGGGACTTTAAATTGTTTTTCGGGGGGTTTTTCTTTTCGGGTCGGGCTTTGGCCGCCGCTGGCGGCAGCCGCCTCTTCAGCTCTTGCCATTCTCCATCGCGAGCCCGAAAGGGTCGAAAGACTGCGCACGATCAGCCGAAGGTTTTATGAATCGGCAAAGGCGCGCGGCTGGAACACGGGAACGAGCGCGGGTCTTGCGATCGTTCCCATCATGGCGGGCAATTCGGTGCGTGCCGTGGCGCTCAGTCAAAAGCTTTTTGAGCGCGGGATAAATGTGCAGCCCATCATCCACCCGGCGGTTCCTGAGCGCGCCGCGCGCCTGCGCTTCTTTCTGACCTCTGAGCACCAACCCGAACAAATCGATACAACGATCGAAGCGATCGCCGATGCGATGAAAGAAATTGCAGAAAGCGCCGCCTTGCAAAGCATACCTGGCTTCAACTCCTAACCGCCTGGGCGGCACGGCGTGCAAGCCGGCGCCGTAGCAGATGGGTGCCGGCTCGCGCTCAATTAACCAA
>CAYWHF010000333.1:0-3644 GCA_964457695.1 uncultured Methylocapsa sp. | reverse complement strand
AATCCCATTACAAACCCGAATCGAAAAATTACCGGTCAACCGTTCGCCGCATGTCGATAAGAAGTCCCGCGAACAGTTTGAAATGAGAACTCATAAGCGCGTTCTCGACATTGTCGATCCGACGCCGCAGACGGTTGACGCTTTGATGAAGCTTGATCTTGCTGCCGGCGTGGACGTCGAGATAAAACTTTGAGCGCGCCACCGGTCTTCGGCGAATTGGGCTATTGCGCGGTGGATTTTGGGCCGCGGCGATAGGGGAATGTAACGATGCGGTCAGGTGTTATCGCACAAAAACTCGGCATGACCCGCGTCTTCACGGCCGCCGGGGAGCATGTGCCGGTTACGGTCTTAAAGGTCGACGGCTGTCAGGTCGTGGCGCAGCGGACGAAGGACCGCAATGGCTACAACGGGGTCCAGCTCGGTATAGGGCGCGCAAAGGTCAAGAACGTATCGAAGGCGGAACGCGGCCGGTTCGCGGTTGCCAAAGTCGAACCCAAAATGAAGCTCGCCGAATTTCATGTGGGAGAGGACGAGCTGTTGCCGGTCGGCGCCGAAATCACCGCGGATCATTTCATTACCGGTAAATTCGTCGACGTGACGGGAACGAGCACGGGAAAGGGCTTTGCCGGCGCAATGAAACGCTGGAACTTTAGCGGCTTGCGGGCAACCCATGGCGTGTCGATCTCTCACCGGTCGCATGGTTCGACCGGCGGCAGGCAGGATCCGGGCAAGACTTTTAAGAACAAGAAAATGGCCGGGCATCTCGGCGCCGAGCGGGTCACGACGTTGAATTTGCGGGTCGTGGAAACCGATATCGAGCGCGGCCTTATTCTGGTCGAAGGCGCCGTCCCTGGGACTTCCGGAAGCTGGATTTATATCCGCGACGCGGTGAAAAAGGCGCTTCCGAAAGAGGCGCCGAAGCCTGGAAAATTCCGCATGACAGAGGCTAGGTCCGGCGGTGCAGCGGGCGGACAGACGGAGTCCGGCCCATGAAGATCGACATCACATCCCTCGACGGCGAAAACGCCGGCTCGATTGATCTTGATGATGCAATCTTTGGTCTTGCGCCGCGCGAGGATTTGATCGCGCGAATGGTGCGTTACCAGCTCGCCAAACGCCGCGCCGGAACGCATCAAACGCTCGGCCGCTCGGACATCGCGCGCACCGGAAAGAAATTATACAAGCAGAAGGGGACAGGATCGGCCCGGCACGGATCGGCGCGTGTGCCCCAATTTCGCGGCGGCGGGCGGGCCTTTGGTCCCATCACGCGCGCGCATGCACATGATCTGCCAAAAAAGCTGCGCGCGCTTGCGCTCAAACATGCGCTGTCCGCTAAAGCAAAGGAAGGCCAAATCATTGTCTTTGCCGAAGCGCATTCGGCAGATGCCAAGACCAAAACCTTGAAGACGAGCTTCGCCAAGCTCGGCCTGACCAATGCGCTGATTATCGACGGCAGCGAGCTGGACATGAACTTCCAGCTTGCCGCGCGCAACATTCCGCAAATCGACGTCCTGCCAGTTCAGGGCATTAATGTCTACGATATTCTCCGCCGCGAGAAGCTTGTCTTGACCAAAGCCGCGGTCGAAGCCTTGGAGGCGCGTTTCAAATGAGCCCGTCCAAATTCGCTCATGACGCTCCGCATTACGACATCATTGTTGCCCCGGTCATCACCGAAAAGGCAACGATGGCGTCGGAGGCGAATCAGGTCATCTTCAAGGTCCGGAAGAATGCAACGAAACCTGAAATCAAGGCGGCGGTCGAGCGGCTCTTCGACGTCAAGGTGGCAGCTGTCAACACGCTCATCCGCAAGGGCCAGCGCAAAACTTTTAAAGGCACGCGCGGTGTCCAATCCGACGTGAAGAAGGCCGTTGTGACCCTCGCCGAGGGGCACAAGATCGATGTGACAACGGGGCTTTGAGCCGATGCGAGGACGACACCAATGGCACTGAAAACTTTCAAGCCGGTTACGCCTGGCCTTCGCCAGCTTGTCATCGTCGACCGGTCGGGGCTTCACAAAGGCAATCCCCTAAAGCAGCTGACAGAAGGCAAGCCGGGCTCAGGCGGGCGCAACAACAACGGCCGGGTCACCGTGCGGTTTCGCGGCGGCGGCCACAAACAGAGTTACCGCATCATAGATTTCAAGCGGCGAAAGCTCGACGTGGCCGCCAAGGTCGAGCGGATCGAGTATGATCCGAACCGGACGGCCTTTGTCGCTCTTATCCGCTACGCCGATGGCGAGCACGCCTATATTTTGGCTCCGCAGCGGCTTGCCCCAGGAGATGAGGTAATCGCCGGCCTGCAGGCCGATGTGAAGCCAGGCAACGCAATGGCGCTCGGCAATATTCCCGTCGGCACTGTTGTCCATAATGTCGAGATGAAAATTGGCAAGGGCGCGGCAATCGCGCGCGCGGCGGGCACCTATGCCCAGGTCGTTGGTCGCGATGAGGGCTATGTCATTTTGCGTCTCAACTCGGGCGAACAGCGCCTTATACACGGCCAGTGCTTTGCGACCATCGGGGCTGTCTCGAATCCCGATCACATGAATATCTCGTATGGCAAGGCCGGGCGAAGCCGCTGGCTCGGACGAAGACCGCATAATCGCGGCGTGACGATGAATCCCGTGGACCATCCGCATGGCGGCGGCGAGGGCCGGTCCTCGGGAGGACGCCACCCCGTCACGCCTTGGGGCAAACCGACAAAAGGCAAAAAAACAAGGTCGAACAAGGCGACCGCAAAATTCATCGTGACCTCGCGTCACAAGAGCAAAAAGAAGGGCTGATCATGGCGCGTTCGATCTCGAAGGGCCCGTTTGTCGACGGCTATCTGCTTAAAAAGGCGGAGAACGCGCGCAATTCCGGGCGCAACGAAATCATCAAGATTTGGAGCCGCCGGTCGACGATATTGCCGCAATTCGTAGGCCTCATTTTCGGGGTCTACAATGGCCGCAAGCACATTCCGGTTTCCGTGACGGAGGACATGATTGGCCACAAATTCGGTGAGTTTTCCCCGACGCGGACCTTTCATGGTCATACCGGGGATAAAAAAGCCAAACGAGCCTAAGCGGGAGCGATCATGGGCAAAGAGCAGATGCCGCGCGTGCTAAAGGAAAATGAAGCCAAGGCGGTTGCAAGGATGCTGCGGGTCAGCCCGCAGAAGTTGAACCTGCTCGCGCAATTGATTCGCGGCAAAAAGGTCGACAAGGCGCTTGCCGAACTCGAGTTTACCCGCAAGCGCAGTGCGCTCGAAGTGAAAAAAGCGCTGGAGAGCGCAATCGCTAATGCCGAGAACAACCATAGTCTTGATGTCGACGATCTCGTCGTCGCTCAGGCCTATGTCGGCAATGCAATGATCTTAAAGCGGTTCAGCGCGCGTGCGAGGGGGCGCTCCGGCCGCATTCGCAAGCCGTTTGCGAATCTGACAATCATCGTCCGGGAAACCGGTACCGGCGCCACTCAGGCGTGAGGACAAAGAGATGGGACAAAAAGTCAATCCGATCGGCTTGCGGCTCGGCGTCAACAGGACCTGGGATTCGCGCTGGTTCGCGGCCAAGGACGAATATGGGAAGCTTCTGCACGAGGACATGGCAATTCGCACCGCACCCGTGAAGAATCATAAACAAGACGCAAACTCAAAGAACCAGCACA
>CAYWHF010000332.1:0-3649 GCA_964457695.1 uncultured Methylocapsa sp. | reverse complement strand
GGAACGGAGCTAATATGTCCGTTGGCGTTTTTGTCCATTGGCGAGGATTGGCCGACGACACCGACGACGGCTGGGATCAGCTTAGATGTTTGTACGCATACTGGGCCTATAACAGTGAACTGCTCTACATTGGAAAAGCCTGGGGGAAAACAGTTCGCGAGCGGTGGCGTCGCGAAGCTAAGGCCCATTTCTGGAGCGACTTGGAGCGCGACCGAAGGCTTTTCGAGCATGAAGTTACAGTCGGCACAATTGGTCTAATGCGCCACGAGCGCCTGACAGAGCAGCTTTTGTCGGACGTTGAAAGCTTACTCATAAATCGGACCCGGCCCTGGGGCAACATTCAGTGCCAAATCAACCGAATTGTTCGACCGGGCTTGATCGTGAATTGTCGCGGTGATTGGTCTGAACGGCGACGCCTGTTTCGCGACGCGGCATAGAACATGCCCGAACGGTGTGAGGCAGCCCTTTGGGCAAAACTGCAAGAGCCGAAAAATCTGTGGCACCGAACTTCGTTGCAGTCCTTGGAACGCATCGTCCAGAACGGAAATATCTTTCCAAACTCCGGCCAGTTTAGCGAGAACTATCCCCAGTCAAGAAATAGCTACGCGTTCCGACTGCCCGCTGTAGCGGTGTTTGATTTCGATCCATCTCAAATGAACGAGTTCATGCAGCTTTCGTCCAACTGGGAATCGGTGTTGCTGGGAAAACTTCCGGGCGCGGTTATCGGCATCGACCGCGAATTACTTGATCCGGGAAAGCTTTTGCTGCCTCGGGAGATTGCAAACAAGGACGAAAGATTATCCGCGTTGGGGAATACGCAGGGCCTGATGATAATTCCCGGCGTGGAAGCTTTGTATACAGGTCCAATTCCCGTCAACACCTTCACGAGCTACATACTTGTTGGAAGTGAAGACGCTGGCGGCCTGCGCTGGCACTGTGAAGCGCCAGGTCCCGAGGGACTTCGAGCATTGCTGGATTACGCCTCGGCGTGGCAATTGGAAGTCGATCACCAGAGGGCGGCGCGTCACGCCGAAGATGATTTCACCCTTGCCGAAATAGTAGATGCCTCGTTCAAGACGTAACTGAACATTTTAGGAGCCGCTTTTTGCGCAGGGCTGAAAGAGCCCGCGCAGGCCGATAGTCGACGAAATCGCGGTTCGGTTGCGCGCAGCACGCCTAAATCAAGCGCCGGTTCCGAAATCCGAATTCTAATTCGCTATATGGCGAAACGGCGCTAATATTGGTCCTTGAAGGTCGGTGAAGCAGTGGCATCCATTTTCCAAAAGTTAGTGCGCAAGAGTGGCCGCCGCCGGCGGCGTCCTGATGGGAAAATGCCCGGCATCATAGATGCCGGCATCCGGCTGCTGGCGCGGAAAGACTACGAAGTCATTTCAATTGCGATGATAGCGCGAGAGGCGGGCTGCTCCGTCGGTGCGTTCTATGCCCGATTTCCTGAGAAGAATTCCTATCTCTACCATCTCATCGCTTCCGCTTATCGCACTTTGGCGCACCGCGCCGAGACGGAGTTGGGGGCCATGCCAACTAGCCACCTGTCCCTGCCCTCTCTCGTAAGGCTTGTTGTCGAGCATGTTGTGAACACCATGACGGATGCGCGGGCGGCAGGCGTTGTCCGGGCGACGATGAAGCTCTCCACCGTCAAGCCAATCGCGATCGAACTATTCGAGGACTATCGAAAGGAAGTCACCCGGTTGGCGATCGCGGTTCTTGCGCCGCGCCTCCACGGCAATTCGAGCGGACCCATACGGCTGGGTATGCAGATTGTCTTTGCCACTGTCACCGATGCTATCTTGCAGCCTCGTCCCGGCCCTATTGTGGCTGGCACCAATCGTATGAAAGACGCCCTAACTCAAGTCATGCTCGGATATCTCGGCGTTTCCAAAAGCCGTAGCTGGGCCGGTAAGGAAGCTGACGGAGAGGACGAGGACGAGATAGTCTTGGAACCTGACGACGCCGATCACGACGACGCGCCGAACGACGCCAATGCGGTATTCGACCCGGACCTTCGCACCTTTCGCAAATCAAAAGGGGCGGTAAAGCAGCCACCGGTATCGAAGCGCAGGAAACCCAAGAATGATGCCGCGCCGCCCGCGCCGCCTGCTGTGAAGCCGCCCAACGCGCCAAAGGGACCGCGCGATCCGCACAAGCCGAAACGTAGGCACCGGATCGTCTAGTTAAGCGCTTTCTATTCAAATCGTTTTTGCCGCAACTCGGCAAGCAGGCCGAGACGTTGCGCGGCTCCATAGATGTTCGTCGCCTCGTCGGTGACGGCGCGAGGAAGTGTCCGACGCCGCATCTTGCTCATGCACTCCGATGGCGTCCGCCCGTGAGTCATCACAAACTTGTGCCACTGTTCTGCGATGTATTCGGGCGTCCACTTGGTCTTGCGTGCGGTAGGTCCGCAGCGAGCGATTTCCACAATGCCGAGCCGTTGCGCTGCTCCATAGATTTTGCACCCTCTGCAACAATGGCGCGGGGCAGCGCCTTAGCGCATCGCCTTCCCTTGCATTGCGATGGCGTAACGCCGTGTTCCTTTTCAAATGCCCGCCATGTCGTGACAATATTTTCTATCGTCCATTTTGTCGTGCTGGCATTGGCCTGGCCTAGCAGCTCACGTATTGCGCGCGTTCCACCAAACCAACGGGTGACGTACACGGCGAGAGAATTGTACGTCGGCCCGGGTCGGTGGGCATGCTTGCCGCGCTTGCGCAGCCAACTATCCGCCGGAAATATCCCATCGGGCATTTGTGCAGCCAGCGCGCGACAAGCGGCAAGAAGTTCGGTCTTGCCCGCATAGAGCGATGGTTCGACCGCCTCAAGACACGGTTTGGAGATTGCGTCCTTTGCGCCTCGACCGATGAACGGTTCCAATATCTCGACCAGACGCCTACTCGATAGACAGTCTTTGTAAGAGATACCGAGAAAGTTTGGTCGGTCGCGCTGCCAAGCCTCTTTGAGCGCCCTGGTTCTAGCGTATCGGCCACCCGACATCGGACTGAGGGAATCACCCCAGACTTCCACGTCGATCCATCCGCCGTCCCTGGCGCGGAAATGAAGATCGTAGCGCGCCCACTTGCGCCCGGACTTTTGCTCATAGTCGGTAGGATATCGCTCGCCGCGCTTATGTTCGATGCCGCGCCCATAAAGAAAGTCAGATAGCAGCGCCTCCGGTTGACTCAACCAACGCATGCCGTTGGCCGACTGACAAAAGGTCCGCGATGGCGGCAAATCGACCGCGACGCGCAAGTCCTCCCAAACCTTGCCCGCGTTATGAATGGTACTTGTCAGAGAGGCGAGGCCGTTTTGGCGGCACCATTGAACGGTCGGCAGATCGCCATGCACGGTCACCAATTCGCGAGCCTTTGCGACCGCCACGTCCCACGACCAAGCGGGTTTGGTATTGCCGCGATAGGTGCGGTGGGCGCGCTTCCAGGCGGCGTATTCTTCGACTAGGCCGAGTCGGTCCAGGAGAGCGGCCTGCCCGATGCCAGCCGCCAGCAGGCGTTGATAGAGATTGAAGCGCTGCCGCTCCAGAAACGGCGTCGCCAGCGCCGCAATGCCGTGGTGGCGATAGAGCGCGCGCACCGCGTCCAAAAGCCCGTCCACGTCCGCATAGCGGTCGGGATTCAGG
>CAYWHF010000331.1:0-3654 GCA_964457695.1 uncultured Methylocapsa sp. | reverse complement strand
AGGCCACAAGAGCAGCAAAAGAAATAGCTACGGCAACCAGCGTCAGGCGCACGGCGCTTTCATCGCCGCCCGGTACTTGCGTGTAGGAATAGATCGCCGACGCGATCGTCTGCGTCTCGCCTGGGATATTTGAAACGAATGTGATCGTTGCGCCAAATTCTCCAAGCGCCTTTGCGAACGCGAGAATGGAGCCGGCGGCGACGCCGGGTACCGCAAGCGGAAGGCTGACCAAAAAGAACGTCCAGATCGGGCTTGCGCCCAGGGTTCTTGCGGCAAGCTCGAGGCGCCTGTCGATCGACTCGAAAGACAGGCGTATCGCGCGAACCATGAGCGGGAAGGCCATCACGGCGCAAGCAACTGCTGCGCCGGTCCAGCGAAAGGCCAGAACAATGCCGAATTGGGCGAGGAATGCGCCTAAAACGCCTTTCCGGCCAAAAAGGACAAGAAGCAAAAATCCCGTGACGACGGGAGGCAAGACCAAGGGCAAATGCACGATGCCGTTTACGATCATTTTGCCCGGAAACTGCCAGCGGGCGAGCACGTAAGCCGTGAATATGCCGAAAGGCAGGCTCATGATCGTTGCGACGAGGGCGATTCGCAAGGAGAGCAAGATCGCAGTCCATTCGGCTGGCAACAAATCGTTCAAGGCAAAATTCCTTTGGCTCTTTGGGCGCATTCGTTCAAAAAAATCGTGAAATTCCGCGCCCAGCATATTCGGTTTACTGCGATGGCGCCGCGCTTCACTTCGGCAAGATTGCAAAGCCCTGCCCAATCCAGATCTTGTCTGCTGCCGGTGAAGACAAGAAGCCAAGAAAACGGGCTGCGTCGGGATTCTTCGAGGTTGCGACAAGGGCAGCTGGGTAGATGATCGGGCTATGTGTCGATTCCGGAAAAACCCCGGCCACCTTTACCTTGGGATCGGCCTTGGCGTCCGTCGCATAGACAATTCCAAATTTGGCTTCACCGCGCGAAACAAGATTTAGCGCATTACGGATATTGTCGGCTTGCGCAAGTTTGGGTTCTACCTTCGCCCAAATCCCAAGGGATTCTAGCGCCTGCTTGGCGTACATCCCCCCGGGGCACGCGGCTATGGTGCAAACCGCGATCTTGCCGTCGCCCGTCGCGCCGGCAAGATCAAACCCCGGCGCGATCGCAAGGTCCGTGCCTGAATCCGCCGGTTCAATTAGAACCAGTACGTTGCCTAGCAAATTATGGCGTGTCTCTGGCCGGATGAGCCCGGCCTGATCGAGATAATCCATCCAGTTGAGGTCGGCGGAGATGAAGAGATCTGCGGGCGCCCCCTGTTCGATCTGTTTTGCGAGGATAGCGGACGAGGCGTAGACGATCGGCGTTGTTTTGCCGGTCTCGGCTGCCCAGGCCGCTGCGATTGAGTTCAGAGCCGTCATCACGCTTGCCGCTGCAAAGACGACGGGACCTTTCCCGCTCGCCCAAGAAGGCTTCAAGAGCGCGGCTTCGAGAGCAAGCGGAAACAGCAGCATGGAACGGCGTGAAAGCATTTGAGATTCCCGTTCAGGATGTCGGTATGAGCGCATTCATGTACCCGGCGTGGTCTCCGGGTCAAACGCCTTCAAGTCACGAAGGAACCGGGCCTTTTCCGCCAAAAGTGTCGATGAAAAAACGGCGCGGGCGCGGGCGCTGGACCTGGTTCATTTCAACGGGCCGTGAAAACAATTCCCCCGTGAGCAGACTCCTGGCTTTCGAGAACGAGGCGGGATTGAACTCACTGTTTATCCGACGGCGACCATGACATCTGAGGATTTGATGATCACTTTAACTCTCAATCCCGCCTTCAGCCCAAGGTCGTCGGTAGCTTCATTCGTGATTGAAGCGGTTAGCGTTAAGCCCTTCACATCGATCAGAATGTGTGAGTTGGTGGCACCTTTCTTGACTTCCTTGACGGTTCCTTCGAAAACATTGCGTGCGGATATCTTCATTTGTAAAAGTCCGGATTTGATCTCACTGACACCGCCCGATGAAATCGCATCTGACCATTCATCACTTAGCGGCGAGTATGGCGAGCGGTCCGTCTTTGTCAATGTTCGCCCGAGGGCCTGTCGATTGATATGTCCGGATGGATTTGTCCGGTTTTGGCCGGAGAGATCTGATGGTGCTGGAGGTTCGGACGGCCCGGATTGGCAAAGCCGTTGTGCGGCATCACGCAATCGCTTCCCGCGGACCGACCGGCAAGGCCGCGTGTCGCAAATCCCCGCCCCACCGCCGCCACTGCGTCAACCGGCTTACGCGGACCCCCTTGCAAATTGTCAGTTACCCACGCCGATAACGGTCGGGGAACCACCCGACGCCGCCCGGCCCATTGGCATCTTCGGCGCCTTCTCCCGGCCTGCGTAGGATTTTGGTTTTTGGACTGCGGGCCGTGCCAATTGATGTCGCGGCGGAGGCGCCCACTCCTCCTCGCGTGCGGCCCTGCGGATTTTGTGCCGGGCCGGCGGCTCAGAGACGGGCGCTTCTTCGCGCGCGGCGCTATGGACTTTGTGCCGCGGCGGCTTTGAAACTGGCGCTTCTTCTTCACGCGCGGCGCTTTCAATCCGATGCGCTTTTTTCGCAGGCTTCGAGACTGGCTCTTCTTCCTTTTTTGCCTGTTCCTTGGTCTTCTGCTCTTGGGGCGGCTTTGCAACGACGGGCGTAGCTGGTTTCACTTCCGGGCAGAGCCCAAGATTTTGCTGCTTCAAATCCGAAACGACGCCGTCGCCCAGACGATCAGGGTCTTCCAAAGTGCCCTTTTTGGAATAATAGAGCGCCAAAGATTTCTTCGTTGTATCGTCGAATTTGCCGTTTATCGGCGCGCTATAGCAGCCAAGCCGTGTTAGTTCCGTCTGTGCTGCCTTCACCCGCGAGTCGATTTTCTTGACGATCTCGGTCACTTCCGGGCGAAGGGAAGGGCACTGGGAATGAGCCAATAACTCCGAATATTGCTTGAGCGCCGGAGAGGCGTTTTGGTCTATTGCGTGCAGTTTTGTTGTTTCGTCCTCGCAAATGAACTGAATGCGCTTCTGTTCATACTCAAGCTTTGCAATACGCTCTAGGCCCTCAGCGCGCGCCGGCTCGCAGCTCATTTTCGCGACGCCAGCCTTAAGTGATGGAAGGTCGCTATCCTTAAGCTTGCCAAGAGCCTTGCGGTCGGAGTCGCAGGCCTGCTTGACTGCACGCGCAATATCTTTCAACGCCGTCTCGATTACAGGCTTTAAAGTGGGGCAAGCCGTCTCTTTGCCCAGTTTCTCGATTGCCGCCGTTTGCTGCGCGCGCGTGAGTTGCTCGAGGGCATTGTGGTCGCCGTCGCAAATTCGTGCCACGCGTTGCTTTTCCTGTTCGATCTCTTGGCGCTTGCGATCCTCTTCCTGGAACGCGGCGCGTTTGCGCTCTTCGGCGGCGCGTTTTTCCTCCTCAAGCCGCAAGGCCTCTTTCCTGGCCGCCTCTTCTTTTTGTTTCTTCTCGGCCGCCAGGGCAAGACGTTCGGCTTCTTTTTTGGCTGCCGCTTCTTCCTGCCGCTTCTTTGCCGCCTCAAACGCGAGACGCTCGGCTTCTCTTTTGGCGGCCTCTTCCTGGCGTTTCTTTTCGGCCTCTAACGCCAGACGTTCGGCTTCTTTTTTGGAGGCGTCTTCCTCTTGTCTGTTT
>CAYWHF010000330.1:0-3674 GCA_964457695.1 uncultured Methylocapsa sp. | reverse complement strand
AGCGGTCGGCCGCGACTTCTGTTGTGAGCGGCCGCTCCCTATCCTCGCGCCAATCGGGGATAAGCGCGTCGAGACCGCAAGGATCGATGACCGCGCCTGATAAAATATGCGAACCGAGCTCGGCGCCTTTTTCGATGACGACGACGGAATGTTTTGGGTTGAGCTGCTTGAGGCGGATGGCCGCCGCAAGACCTGCAGGGCCGGCACCCACGATCACCACATCGAAATCCATGCTTTCGCGTGGCGGCAATTTGACTTCGGCTTCACTCACGGTAGGTTTCATCCTTATTTTCGGCGGTAATATAAAACGATTCAGCCATGGATGAAAGTTTGGCGGCGCTTCTTTCCTGGTATCTGGAGATGGGGGTCGATATCGCCGTTGACGATGCCCCACAGCACCGGTTTACCGAAGCAGGCAGCGCGGCGCCAGCGCGTCCGCGGGGGCCCACCGCCGCAACGCCAGGGCAAGGGATCGGGCCAGGCCCGCGTGTTTTGGCGGAACTGGCTGCTGCCATGCCCGCAAGCGCCATCGAAGCAAGCGCCCGGGATTCGGCTGCGGCCGCGCAGAATCTTGATGATCTGCGCGAACGCCTCGCGCGCTTCGAAGGTTGCGGCCTGAAGGCGGTGGCGACGCAGCTTGTCTTTGGCGACGGCAATCCGGCCGCAAAAATCATGTTGATTGGGGAGGCCCCCGGTGCAGACGAGGACCGCCAGGGCGTACCCTTTGTCGGCCGCGCCGGCCGGCTGCTCGACAAAATGCTTGGTGCGATCGGACTTGACCGGACAAAAGTCTATATCGCCAATATCGTGCCCTGGCGGCCGCCTGGAAATCGCACGCCGACGCCTATAGAAACAGCGGCCTGTCTGCCCTTTACCCGCCGGCAGATCGAGCTTGTCGATCCGGAAATTCTCGTGTGCCTTGGAGCCGCATCGGCACAGACGCTGCTCGGCGGCAAGGACGGCATCATGCGCATGCGGGGGCGTTGGCTTGCCTATCCGGCCGCCCGGAAAGAAATTCGGGCGCTCGCCATGCTCCATCCGGCCTATCTCCTGCGCCAGCCGTCGCAAAAAAAGCTCGCCTGGCACGACCTGCGGCTTCTCGCAAAAGAAATCGATCGCATAAGATTGTATTCTAAAGTAAATGGCGAGAGAGACGGCACATGTAGCCGCTCTTGCTAACGGCATTACATTAATAATGGCAACTAAGATATTTATAAACTACCGACGAGATGATACGCTTGCCACTGCAGGCCGCCTGCGTGATCGTCTTACAAAAGAGTTCGGTCGCAATAATATTTTCATGGATGTCGACAACATTCCTGTTGGCGTTGACTTTGCTAAGCATCTTGACGCGCAGCTAGCAAATTGCACCGTTGTTATCTCATTGATTGGACAAGATTGGTTGACGGCAGATGAGCATGGCCATCGCCGAATCGAAAATAGTGACGACTTCGTCCGACGTGAACTAGCAGCCGCGTTCGACAAAGGGATCGCCATTATTCCTGTTCTTGTGGATGGCGCAACCATGCCCAAGGCAATTGAATTGCCGGGCCAACTTGCGCCGCTTGCAATGCGCCAAGCGATCGAGATTCGTAATACTCATTTTCGGTGGGATGCGGATCGTTTTGTCAATAAACTGAGGGAAGTTACCGGTGCCATATCGCGGACGCAACTGTTATATCGTGTTTTGTTTCTTGTTACTCTGGCCAGTTTTGCTGCGGTGGGAATTTTATCGTACCAATTCGGATGGTTTTGGTTTCCACCGCCGGAAATGCGCGCGCCGCCTGGATTCGAAGCTTCCGAATTTCGCATAAACAGCATCGCAACCAAATTACAGAGGTGTGACCCATCCCCTGAACCTGAACCTGTCCCGATTAACTCGCACGGCTTAGCAAACCTGGCTTTACTCAACCAGGCTACAGCCACGGCGTCCTCGGTGATTACGGGATTTTCCGACCGGCACCGCGTCATTTTTCTTAACGATGGTTGGTACAACAACTGCCGCAGCTGGATACCAAATTCCATGCCAGCGTGGCTCGAGATCGATTTGGGTGGTGTTTACGAGGTACACAATGTTCGCATTGGGAGCGAACATTCGGGGTATTGGAACGATCGCTCCCCGTCGGAATTTGCAATCCGGCTGCGGGCGGACGCCGTAAGCGAATGGACTTTGGTTTATCAGCACAATGCGGGTCAAGAACCAGTCAGCCGAACGGAGGAATTTTCGTTTGGACCTCGGCGTGCGCGTTACGTTCGAATTGACTTTACCGCCTCAAGGTTCGGCGATCCTGTTCGGGTGGATGAGGTCGAAATATATGGCAGGCGAGTTCCCAAGCGATTAACCCAACGGGACTGATCCGGACACTTTAAGGTAACATCAGGGATACATGCTTGGCCGCGTAATTCTTACCACGTTACACGCGAAACTTGAGCATCAGCTAGTAGCTAGCGACCATTAAATTTGCAGTCTGTATGCGCAATTCCAAGTACTTGTCAGCCAAGGCCGGGACGGAACTCGCAATATGCGGTTGAGTTCCCCCACCGGCTATTCACACCCGCATCGGCATCAAAACATAAAGCGCGGCGGCGCCATCGCGATCCTGCAACACCGTCGGAGAACCGGGATCGGCAAGCTTGAATAACACCGTGTCGCTGTCGAGCTGCTCGGTAATGTCGAGCAGATAGCGGGCGTTGAAGCCAATGTCGATTGGCGATGAGTCATAATCGACATCGAGTTCTTCGACCGCGGAACCGAGATCGGGATTGGTGACCGAAAGCGTGAGCTTGGCATCGGCCAGGGTCAGTTTGACCGCCCGCCCGCGCTCTGACGAAATCGTCGCTACGCGGTCGACGGCGACCTTGAAGGGATCGCGGTCGACAATGAGGCGCTTGTCATTGCCGGATGGGATGACGCGCATATAGTCCGGAAATGTGCCGTCGATCAATTTGGAGGTCAGCACCACTTGTTCCGAACGCGCGGAGCGATCACCGAAGGTGAAGCGGGCCTTGGCCGCCGATATTTCGATGAGGACGTCCTGCTCAAGATTCTCCACAAGTTTTTGAATTTCGGCCACCGCCTTGCGGGGCACGATCACGCCGGGCATCCCGAAAGTCCCTTTGGGGGCGGCAACATCGACCCGCGCGAGCCTATGGCCGTCGGTCGCAACGGCACGCAGCATGGTGTGGCGTTCGACATCGACCGTGTGAAGATAAATGCCGTTTAGATAGTAGCGTGTCTCTTCGCTGGAAATTGCGAACTGGGTCTTGTCGATCAGACGTTTGAGGTCTCCCGGGACGAGTTTGAAGCTGTGGCTCAAATCTCCGGCGGCGAGGTCGGGGAAATCGCTTTCCGGCAGAGATTGGAGACTGAAACGCGAACGTCCGGAACGCAGCTGCAATTGGCCGGATTCCCCTTGCGACTCGAGGGACACTTGCGCGCCTTCCGCGAGCTTGCGGACAATTTCATAGAGGATATGGGCAGGGACCGTCGTTGCGCCGCCTTTGCTCACATCCGCGGGCAGGTGTTCGCTAACCTCAAGATCGAGATCGGTTGCTTTAAGAAGCAGCGATTGTTCTTCTGCCACGAGCAAAACATTCGACAGAATCGGAATAGTGTTGCGCCGTTCGACGACGCGATGCACATGGCCGAGAGATTTTAACAGGGCCGCTCGTTC
>CAYWHF010000329.1:0-3685 GCA_964457695.1 uncultured Methylocapsa sp. | reverse complement strand
ATAACCAAACCTTTCATTTTCATTTTATTTTCCATCCATAAGCCCATTCGACTTGGGAGTCGTCCTACTCATGGCCAACGAGGCTAATTGAGCCGCAGGCTCCTATCAAAGCGCTGAGGCCGACGCAAACGACGAGGTAGCGTCGTGGCTAAGCCGCGAGTCGCCTTTGAGATAATATCGTCAATTCGAGATCGCCTTCACTTTCAGCGGCATCTCATTATGTGAAAAGGGAGAGCCCGGTGCCTTTCGCATTGGAGGGAAGGAATGCTGCTAGATTTTGCCTTTATCTTCGTCGGGCTATTGCTTCTGGTCCCGCTGCTGTCTCTGGCTAAGGCGCAACGAAAGAAGACCTTAGCGCGGGCAGTTCTCCGCGCCGTTGAGATTGCGAAAAGTCACGGCTGGGTCTCTGCCGGCCGGCTCATGGCGCTCGCAAATATTTCGGAGAAAGACGCGAAAGTCGCCTTGGCTGAAGCAAGCCGCAAGGGCCTGCTATGCCAAGCCGAAGATGGGCGGTTTTTCCCAAAGCAGGAAACCAGCGTTGCGCCCATGTAGGGTACCGCGTTTGCCTGAAGGTCCGCCTTTGTGCAGAGCCAATCTTACATCGCGAAATTTTTTCGACGCCGGCTGAAATTGTCGAGACACCGCCGCCGCCCGATTCCAACCGGACCAAAAAATCCGGCGATCCAACATCTTGCAAGACGGGCCTTTGTCTTTGACTTTGTAAGATTTGGGGCGGGAATCGGACGAAAATGTTTCACGTGAAACATTTTTAGAATGATTCTAAATATTTTTTCCTTGAAGCCAAGTATGATCCTCGCCAAAATGTTTCGAGACCTGTGCGTGAGAACCGGGTAATCTGCCGGTTGGGCGGTCGCGTGAGGCGGGACTGCCTGCGCCGTCTGGCATTCACCCATGCAAGCTCGCCAGCATCCAGGCCCGGCATTCCGAACCGCTTGGGTGCAACACCGGTCTTTATGCGCGACGTGAAGAATACGCTTCGGGAATATTTGCATTTTTTAGTACGATGCTTGCGGCTCGTGCCGGTTTCGCCTCTTGCCCCGAGCCGCGCCAACCGCTAAATGAGCCCCAAAACCCCGCTTCTTTTGCCGCGATTTGCGCCAGCCCCGGTTTTGGGAACCTGCTGAACCCTAGCAGACATCGGCGGAGGAGAAGCGCAACCAACTCGAACCCACTGGCGCTGCCCGGATAGGATTTTCAGGAGAACAAATGGCATCACCAAACACCTACGCGCCCACGCGCGAGGATTTTGCGGCTTTACTCGAAGAGAGCTATGGCGAGAGCGAAGCGATCGAGGGCTCGGTCATCAAGGGCAAAATTGTCGGGATCGAAAAGGATGTTGCTGTCATCGATCTTGGCCTCAAGACCGAGGGCCGCGTGGCGCTAAAAGAGTTTTATGGCGCCGGGCGTGAGGCCTCGGTCAATATCGGCGACGAGGTCGAAGTTTATCTCGAGCGGATCGAAAATGCGCTTGGCGAGGCGGTCATCTCCCGCGACAAGGCGCGGCGCGAGGAAAGCTGGGTCAAGCTCGAAAAAGCCTTTGAAAAACAGGAAAAGGTCGAGGGCATCATCTTCAATCAGGTCAAGGGCGGGTTCACCGTCGATCTCGACGGCGCCGTCGCGTTCTTGCCGCGCAGTCAGGTCGATATCCGTCCGATCCGCGACGTTGCGCCGCTCATGCAGACGCCGCAGCCTTTTCAGATTTTGAAGATGGACCGGCGCCGGGGAAATATTGTTGTTTCGCGACGTACAGTACTGGAAGAGTCACGGGCAGAGCAGCGCCATGAGATCGTCGCCAACTTGGCCGAGGGCCAGGTGATCGACGGGGTGGTGAAAAACATCACCGACTACGGCGCCTTCGTCGACCTTGGCGGCATCGACGGGCTTTTGCATGTGACCGATGTCGCTTGGCGGCGGGTCAATCATCCGACCGAAGTTTTGACGATCGGCCAGACAGTCAAAGTAAAGATCATCAAGATCAACCACGAGACCCACCGCATTTCGCTTGGGATGAAGCAATTGCTCGAAGATCCCTGGCAAAATATCGATGCCAAATATCCGGTGGGCGCGCGGTTCCAGGGCCGGGTCACCAATATCACCGACTATGGCGCCTTCGTTGAGCTGGAACCCGGGATCGAAGGCTTGATCCATGTGTCGGAAATGTCATGGACCAAGAAAAATGTGCATCCTGGCAAGATTGTTGCGACGAGCCAGGAGGTCGAGGTCCAGGTGCTTGAAGTCGATCCGGTCAAGCGCCGCGTTTCGCTTGGTCTCAAACAGACACTCGTCAATCCCTGGGAAGCTTTTGCCACCAAATATCCGCCGGGCACCGAGGTCGAGGGCGAGGTCAAGAACAAGACCGAGTTCGGACTTTTCCTTGGCCTCGACGGAGATGTCGACGGCATGGTCCATCTCACCGACCTCGATTGGAACAAGCCCGGAGAACAGGTCATCGAGAACTATAAGAAAGGCGATCGTGTCAAAGCCAAGGTGCTCGATGTCGATGTCGAAAAGGAACGCATCTCGCTTGGCATCAAACAACTAACTCCTGACCCGTTCGCGGTGAGACCTGCCGGCGAAGCCGGTGCTAAGGCAGGCGATGATGAATCCGCGTCGCTCAAGAAGGGCTCCGTTGTCACTTGCACGGTGCTTGCGGTAAAAGATACCGGAATCGATGTAAAAATCGCCGGGACCGATTTGACCGCATTCATCAAACGCAGCGAACTCGCGCGGGACCGCATCGAACAACGCACGGAACGCTTCGCCGTCGGCGAGAAAGTCGATGCGCGGATTACGGTGTTCGACCGCCGCGCGCGAAAGATATCGGTTTCCATCAAGGCGCTCGAAGTTGCCGAAGAAAAGGAAGCAATCGCCCAATATGGATCTGCCGATTCCGGCGCGTCTTTAGGCGATATTTTGGGTGCTGCGCTCAAGGCGCGCGACGATACGCCCAAAAGATCCCGCAAGACAAAGACGGAGGAACCCGAATGATGTTTTGAATTCGGCTGTTATCAGGCCTTCAGGCCCGCGCGAAAATGCCGCGCGGTTTTTAGGTATTTATTGAGAGATGTATGAAGGGGGGCGAGTTCACAACCCTGCAGCCGGCAGGCGAACAGCGACGAAATTCTCATCAATATTGGCAGGACCCGCGCGGCGTAGCATAGGGCCGCAGGTGTCATTGAATTGCAACTGAAAATCAGAACACTCAAGCAAGAGGCCGCTTTTGCGAATCGTCCTCTTGCGCGCGATTTTTTCAGCTCGCAGGCCGGCAATATGGGTGCATGCATTTGTTCCCGAAACGCTCTGGCCGCGCCGGCATAGAAGGGCTTCAATATGAAAATTATACTTTTTCTTTGCACGGGCAACTACTATCGCAGCCGCTTTGCAGAGGAGCTATTCAATTTTACAGCTCCAGCCGAATGTCCAGGATGGACGGCAATATCGAGAGGAATTGCCGCGGACCTTGGAGTTAACAATGTCGGTCCGATCGCGCGATCGGTGCTCCAGGCTCTGCAGAAACGCGGGGTGAGGCTCAATCCGCTTCTCGCGCGAATGCCAATGCAGCTCGAGATCGCCGACCCTGAATTTGCGCACCATAACGTTGCGCACCAACAAGCCAGACATTTGACGTTGGTTCCACCAACATCCACGACCAAAATGTTCATGG
>CAYWHF010000328.1:958-3695 GCA_964457695.1 uncultured Methylocapsa sp. | reverse complement strand
CAGGATTTCAGCAACCTCGAGCCTTTCGAAATGGTACTGCTTTTGGGTCTCGCCGCAGCACTATTAAGCGGCGTCGTTGCGCCCTTGACGCGTATTGCCGTGCTGCTTGGCCTGTTCCATATGGCCCTTTCGCACATGCGGCACGCAGATTTGTTTGGGATCTTGGGCGTGCTTGTTCTGGCCGAGCCGATTGCGCAACGTTTTAAGGTGTCAGGCCGGCAGGCAATTCCAACGGCTTGGGTGAGATTCGCGGTTCCAGTGGTTGGCATCGCGGCAGCCCTGCAGACCGCGTTGGCGTTCCAAAATGGCGCGATCCGGCCGCCGGCGAACATCGTCCCGGAAGCCGCCTTTGCCGCAGCTATGGCCGAGGGCATGAACGGGCGGCTTTTAAACGATTTCAATTTCGGCGGTTATTTGATTTCGATTGGCGCGCCCACATTTATCGACGGCCGCGCCGAATTTTTCGGCGCGGACCGGCTCACCGCCTATATCCATGCGCTGAGATCGTCCGGACCAGACGAGCTTGCGCAATATTTGGACGAAAACCGGATCAACTGGACGCTTTTGGAACCGGGGCGTCCTGCTGTCAGGACGTTGGACCACATGCCGGGCTGGCGGCGCGTCTATGCGGATGCGACCGCAGTGGTCCACGCGCGCAGCACGAGCATATGCCAAGGGATTTGTTATGAAGGTCGAGGCAGCTGAGGTTGAGGGAGGATAACAAAGGCAAATGTACGGGTAGAAAACGACCATGCCGGGAAAATTGGAACTGACGGAACATTCCGCACCTTCATCCTTGCACCGATGGAAAGCACCAAGCAGGTTAAACCCTTACAAGCCCGCATACGTCCCGCATCTTGCGGCCTGTGGGATTGCACGTAACACCGGTACGATGCGCGTTCCGGCCGGACGGCCACGGAAACGTTGCCCGGCTTGCCGTAAGACTAGGTTCACGCGCCATAACATCATAAGAATCAAGAAAAAATTGCCGCGGTGACCTTTTCTTCCATGTCCATCGCGCGCCGAAAAACTTGCGGCAAGACGAATTCGCCGGTAATGCCATGCGTGACGGGCACGAGGCGCGCTGAACGGGGCCGGGCGGCGCGTTCGATGAGCTTGCTCAAATGGCCGCAGCTTAGAGGTTATCATGACAGAGGTCGAAATTATCGGCGCGCCGCAATCGCCTTTCGTTCGCGCCGCCCGCATGGCCTGCGTAGAAAAAGGCGCCGCCTATCGGCTTACGCCCGCAAGGCCGCATTCGCCGGAAGTCGATTGCATTCACCCTTTTGGTAAAATTCCGGTGATGCGGTACGGCGACTTTGAGCTCTGCGAATCGAAGGCGATTGCCACCTTTGTCGATCGCGCTTTTCCGGGTCCAAAACTTTTCCCCGAGGACGCCAAGCTAGGGGCCAAGGTTGAACAATGGGTGTCCATCACCAATACGGCGATTGTCCCGGCGGTAATCCCCTATTTTGGCGCATATTTTTTCCCGAAGACGCCCGACGGTCAGCCGGATCGCCCGGCCATTGAACGCGTGCTGCCCGACGTTCGCGCGCGCATCGATGTCCTCAACAAGGCGGTAGCGAATACAGATTGCCTTGCAGGCAATGGTTTTACCTATGCCGACATGAGTATCCTGCCGGTCCTTGCCTATCTTCGCGACTTGCCGGAAAGCGGCGCGCTTGTGGCAGAAGCAAGAGACCTCACGCGCTACTTCGACGAGCACAGCCAGCGCGAAAGTTTTAAGGCGACAGTCCCGCCGCCGTTCAGCGAATTGAGAGCGAGCGCGTCTTGAACAAAGAGGTGCTGCCATTTGTTGCGAAGCGCACGATGAGGAATAAGTAAGTTAAGTAAAGTAGCAGTGGTTCATTTGGGCGGGGTGGCGCCGCCGTCCCCATCGTAAGTGATTCTATAAAGCGCGCCTGCCTCGTCGTCGGCGACAAGCAGCGAGCCGTCGGGGAGTTCTGCGACGTCGGTCGGCCTGCCCGCATAGCTGCCATCCTGCCGCAACCAGCCTTCGGCAAAAACTTCCGCCTTATCGCCCGTGCCATCGGGTTTGAGCGTCGCGAAGCTGATTCGGGCGCCGACCGGAACCGTGCGGTTCCAAGAGCCGTGCTGGGCGAAAAAAATCCCGCCTCTGTATTTTTCCGGGAACTGACTGCCCTTATAAAAAATCATGCCGAGATTTGCGGCATGCGCTTGCGTCTCGATCTCCGGAAAGACCAGACCCTCGGGCAGCGTGTCGTCTTGGTATTCAGATGTTCTGACATGGCCGCCCCCATACCAGGGAAAGCCGAAATCAAGCCCCGCCTTGGGTGCCCGGTTCAATTCCTCCGGCGGAATATCCTCGCCCATCCGGTCGACCTGATTGTCGGTGAACCACAAAATCCCGTCCTTCGGATTGAAATCCATTCCGACCGAATTGCGAATGCCGCGGGCGAAAACTTCCCGTCCCGTGCCATCAAGGTTCATGCGAACAATGCCGCCTATGCCCCACTGGTTGTACTTTGCCAGTTTTCTTCGCGGCGGCACGTTATAGCGCTGTCCCAACGAGATGTAGAGCTTGCCGTCAGGGCCGATCCGGCAAACCCGCGCGCTATGATTGCTGCTCTCTTCGTCGGAGGGTATCAGTGCGCCCTGCGGCACGATGACTTTGGGGGCGATGTCCGGGTCTCGATAGTTCGATTCCGCCGCCGCGAAGGACAAAACCCGGTTCTGTTCGGCGACAAAAAATTCG
>CAYWHF010000328.1:0-948 GCA_964457695.1 uncultured Methylocapsa sp. | reverse complement strand
TGGGCAGAGAAACAGACGCCATGCGGATATTTTTTGTGGATGGCGGCGGCAAATTCGGTGCCTTTTGGAAGACTGTCCGGCTCCGGGGGAGCCGCGAGCGCAAAAAGTGCGGTCCCCATCGTTCCAACGAAAACTACCTTGCCTTGTGGGCCAACAGCGATGCTGCGTGCGCCGGGCACCAGTGCGTAGAGGCGGATCTTAAAACCGGGAGGGAGCTTGATGTTCTTGAGAATCTTTTGGATCGCTTCGGGTTCATAGCTGCGGGCCGGTTGCGGCGCGTGCCAGGTCAAAGCGATCAAGACAGCGGCTATACAAAGTGCCAGGAATCCAAACGCCAATCCCGCGGCGCGCTTATACATTTTCCCAAAAACCTTGCCGTTCAGGATTGAAGGGATCGGTCGCGCGCGATTGGTGCGAGCGCTGCGAACAAGCAATCGTCGTCGCTCATCGCGACATTTTGTGTCGTCAACAAAGCCTCGCCGTAAAAGATCGAATTGGCGCCCGCCGCCATGCACAGGATCTGGGCTTCGCGGCCGAGTTGCGACCGGCCGGCGGAGAGGCGGACCTTGGCTGAGGGAAGCACGATGCGCGCCGTCGCGATCATCCGCACAAAATCGATTGCGTCGATCTTCTCTCTGCGCCCGAGCGGCGTGCCTTCGACGGGAACGAGAGCGTTGATCGGCACGCTCTCCGGATGCGGGTCGAATTTGGCCAGGACCTGCAGCAGGGACGCCCGGTCTCTCACGGATTCGCCCATGCCGATAATACCGCCGCAACACATTTGCAAGCCTGCGGCGCGCACGGCCTGCAGGGTTTTGAGCCTGTCTCCGTAGGTCCGCGTCGAGACGATGTTGGGGTAGAATTCGGGGCTCGTGTCGAGATTGTGATTATAGGCGGTGAGCCCCGCCTCCTTCAGGCGTGTGGCTTGGGAGGCGTTCAACATGCCGA